>NZ_NTRO01000038.1:0-4695 GCF_002560575.1 Bacillus sp. AFS023182
TGATACAGTTGAACCATTTGATGTTTAAATTCTGCTGTAAAGGTTCTTCTTTCTCTTTTATTTTTCGTCATAGTAGATTCTCCTCAAATATATTAGTTGTAGTCTACTTGACCTTAATTTTTTTGTCTAGTTCAGTGTAGCCTATCCAATTTGCTTAGCTTGATGGTGATGTGGCGATACTCCAATTTCCACCAGAACCAGTTTTTACATTAAGTTAAATGCGTTTATGGTATTTATTACGGTTTATAATATTTAAAGTAAAAATAAGAAATCAGTTCTATATTTGACCTCCTATTTTTTATGTTGAGAATATTGAAAGTTTTAAGTAGACAGCGTGTTATCTGGTTTCTTATTTTTATGTACTGTAGAATTTGTATCATATAGATTGTTTAATAAACGATTATACTCATTTCTTGTAAGTTCTTTATTATATAATTGAATTAATAAATCTTTATGTTCTTTTGAAAAGGCCATTTTATCAAAAAACTTAGGATACATAGCACCAGTCTCTCCGCTTCCTGTTGATTTTATATTTTGTAACTGAGAATTAAAAAAGTCCCTATTTATCTATTATAGATAGGGACTTTTCAGCTGCTGTTTTAGATACCTTTGTATAGTATAAACATTAGGTGTCTTTTAAAGTATATCATAAAAATTATAATATATTTAGTTTTTATATATATTGAAATACAGAACCTCGACGGCTACCAAAATTATATCTTTCTTGAACAATTTCCCTTTAAAATATTGCATTTGCGATTCTCTTTACTCTTTTTTCTAGAGTGTAGTCTCATTTAGAAAAATGATCTAATGAATAATTCATTTGAAATTCAGTATTAAAGAAACTATCTGGAATCTAATTGTAATTCAGAGTTGTCTTTTGTCAGTGTATTAGCAGAATTACAATTTCCAGAGTAGATAGCTCTTGCTTCATCACACGAATCAGACTTTTCACATCCTATAAGTATTCCTACTGTTATAAATGATAATAAAACCTTTTTCATTTTAATACACGCTCCATATTACTTATAATGTTCTTAGACCAATTAATTGAAATTACAACATACATTTTCATCGTGAAAATATATGTATTGAATTAACAAAACTGAGGAAGGTCAGTTTTTAACCAATTTATATAATAGGCCTCACCTTATCAAAAAAAGAAAATTGTACGTTTAGACACAAATTTTACATATTTTGATTAGTTACCTGTACATTAAGGAATTTGCTTGTATATTTGAGGAGATGTATGAGACAGGCATAATTTTGAGGGAATCCAGTATTTTCTATTCAAATATGATAGAATGGAAATATATCCAAAACGGAGGGAAAACAAATGAACTCAAACACAAAACAGTTTATTTATGATATCCAGCAAAGAAAGAATAATTATATAGAAGATGTATTAACAGCAATAAAACACCCTCAAAAAGAGCAATCTGAACAAGTCATTCAAAATATAGTAGAGAAAATGGATATGATGATCAGTTTAGTTACTACTTATATGGCCGTTGAATCAGAATCAATGAAAGAATTAAAAGAGCTTCAGGAAGAACTTATTCATGCTCAAGCATATATTCAAAAACGGAAATTTGAAGAAACACAGAGATATAACCCTGTGTTTTTACTGGGTGGACTATGACACTAATTTTTTATAAATCTGATTAGATATAATTTGATTATTGTTTTGGCATAATCCATACAATTTGTTGAATGCGTACAATATATGGCATCGTATCTTCAATGAGCAAATGATCTGGTTTCACATCTTTTAACTTTCCTCTTACATTACCTCTTACAGTTTCAATAACCACATGTTTACCAATTACTGATTGTAATGTCTGATATACGTAGGGATTGGGTGCACTTACCATATGTTGTTCACTCAAGTTATTTCCTTCCGAATAACTCATTCTATAAGACTCCTTTCTAGCTTGCATTCTTTCTCCTAATATATGATATAAATCTTATCAATATGCTAGAAGGATAATTCATTATAGGAACGGAAATAACATTTTAATAAGGTACGGTTTCTATTTCTACATTGCTAAAAAAATGATTTATATAAAGTTATTTTTACTAGTTAATAGGAGATGATATAGGGATATTTTGAATGTACATCTAGGCTGTTCCTTTTAGGATATGTATCATTTTAAATACGCCCTTTATTAGAATAGTTCTCATACTTTTTTTGAGATTCTTTCGTAATACGTGCGTTAAGTAAAATTGCTAACAATAAAAACACTCCATATTTTCCCCCTGCAACTCCTATGATAATCACACTACTACAAACAAGTACAATTAATAGGATAAACGAAACTAAATAAATACGATTATAATTCTTTGACATCTTCTCGTATTTTATGCGTTCTTTCCTTGCATCTATCTAAATTCCTCCTTTAAATGATCCATTTCACTCTCAAATAAATCTCGCCCTTAAAAAGGAAACAATCTATCGTTTTAAATAATTAGTTTGTTTTTTTATCAACTAATTTATATAACGTAAAAAGAAATCCTACCAATATTAAGCTTTCCACCATGATAATCCCGACCCTCTCCTTCCTTTTAACCCCAACACATCAGATAAAAGTTATGTATATCCCATATTAGCTGCAGCAAACAAAAAGGATCCCCCCTTCTCTTAAAGGCTGATCCTTTTCTCCTTACATGCAACTATTTTTACCTATTCTTGATTAATTAGAATAACAGCTAGTTCATCTACACGAATGCCACCAACTTCGATTTTTTCATAAGGCTCAACTGTAATAGAAATAATCCCTTCCCGCTTCTTTAATTCATTACTCAATTCATTTGTTAACATTTTTTCATGTGTGCACTCCTTCTTAATGCTTAATTTACTATTGTTATGTAAATGAAATTAAAAATGATTTCCTGGTCTGGAAACCATTTTTGTAGTTAACCATATGGTTTTACCAGTTCGTTTATCAATTTTACGTAGAGAAGATAAACAATTACTCTTCACTGTCTCAGTAGATGTAAGAAATTCTTAAAGATAGCAGTGAGATTGATTGTTTTTTCTTCTAGAAATAATGACTTAGATAATATATTACCTAAAACAATGAAAGCCCTACCTCTCTTTCATCCTTACGGCTCCTTGTCCGCGCCAGTGTGAATCAGGATTGCAAAAATCAAGTGACTATTTAACCTAGTTATTTGATGGAACTTCGAACGTTCGTAAAAGAAATTTTATAATAAAAATGGATTAGGTTGAAGTAATAACAAAAGAGGTTCCTACTCTAAAAGTGAGTTGAAGAAATTGAATGTCTTTGAAATGATTTACTTTAGATAATAATCATTTTCCCGAAAAATTCAGGATATTTCCGGGAGGTGTAATACATTATCTATAATGAACCTTAACAGAAACTTTTTATTTGATTTTCAGTAATTCCTTTAATTAATCCTAGTTCACTAATCAAAAATTCATGTGCGTTATCCAACATTTTTTTTTCGCTTGTATTAAGTGCCTTTTCTTTCTTCATACGCATTAAATCACGTACAACTTCAGCACCTTCTTGTATTTCACCCGTTTTTATTTTGTCCGTGTTCACTTTATACCTTTGTTTCCACGGCAATAATTTATCTGATTCTCCATGCTGAAAAATGTGTATAATGTGTTCTAATGCAAGTATATCAGTAACTGGTCGTATACCCGAACTTAATATTTTACCCATAGGAATCATGACTTGCATATTACTGATTGACATTTTTATAACATAATACTGTTGTTTTTTCCCTGAGAATTCTTTTTCTTCTATGGCTTCAATTATACCTGCTCCGTGCATTGGATAAACAATGTTATCGCCAATTTGAAACATATAATCCACCTCCATATATGGTAACCTTCTTAAGCTTAACATATATGTTGTTTTTTATCAAATATTTCATAATATCATAAAATTATTTTTAGTGTCAATCTCTTTTTCTTTAAAAATCAAATTAAATAAAAACAGCACCAAAAGAATAGGGAGTGTGCCAGATTTCTAATGAAGGGAAGGGGAATTTCCCCGCGCATATTCTGAAACCGCTACTCATTAACGTAGATCAGTTTTCCCTTGAAAACGACCAAATCGATCTCTTATTTTTTTCAATTTTGTGTGGTACTCCAAAATCTCAATTCTTACTTTTTCAGCTAAGGTGCAATTGGTCGTAAGTCTTTTAACCCCCAATAATCAATCACGACATCAAGTACTTGATCAAAATATTGTAGTGGTCCATAGTTAGCTTCTTTTGCAATCACAGCCATTCTATTTTCAAAATCAGGCATGAAAGCACCTGGCATTTTAAAATTTCTAATTACATTGGCAATATGATAGCAATAATTAGGTTCCAATTCTAAATGTGTTCGAATGACGTCTCGATAAAACGCATAATGAAGAGTTTCATCTTTTGCAAGACGGCGTAATAATGTAGCAAGATCTGGATCATACTTACTTGCAACCTTAGCGACATTATTGTAAAACACCATCGTTGCAAGTTCTTGTAGCGTCGTATACGTCATGGCTTCGATTGGTGTATGAAAATCAGGCTCAAATCCACCCTCAACGACTGACTTTCTTAATGATTCTGTTGCAAAGTTTTCTAAACTAAGCTACACTTTCGAAAAAGAAAACGAGGAGAATCACAGGTGGGATATTTTAAAGGGAAACAGTTCAAAAAGGATATTATTTTAATAGC
>NZ_NTRO01000039.1:0-15468 GCF_002560575.1 Bacillus sp. AFS023182
GGAGTGGGCTTGCTTTGCTTACTGATAATGATAAGATAGGTTAATTTTACATGTATACGAGATTTATCATTATCATCATGAACTTTTGTTGATGGTATATATATATTTTTTTACTCATAAGAATAGAACTAGCTTAGTATTTACTGGGGGGGATTAAGAATGAATAGGGATGAAACCTCATTACACCCTGATACGGGTGTTACGTCTGTAATGTTTGTTGAACGATCATTAAATGAAATTCGTTTTTGGTCTAGAATCATGAAGGAGCATTCTTTTTTTCTTCGATTAGGATTTAGATGTGAGGATACCCAACTAATCGAAGAAGCTAATCAATTTTATCGATTGTTTGAACATATCGAACAAATAGCATATTCCTATACAAATGAAACAGATCCTGGGCAAATAAAAAGATTTAATTCAGAAGTACAACAAGCTGCAACTAATATTTGGGGATTTAAACGAAAAATTCTAGGATTAATTCTCACATGTAAATTGCCAGGACAAAATAATTTTCCGCTGTTAGTGGACCATACAAGTAGAGAAGCTAATTATTTTAGAAACCGTTTAATGGAATTAAATGAAGGTAAATTAGATGCCCTTCCTGATGCTATTATTAAAGAAAATGTTTTCTTTTTAAGGATTATGGCAGACCATGCTAAATTTATTGGTCACCTTCTTGATCCATCGGAAAGAAAGCTTGTAGATACAGCCCGGAATTTTAGCAATGATTTTGATGAATTGATGTATCAAGCAATCGACTTAGAATCTATGAAACCACAATCTCAAACAGTACCTCTTTTAGATCAATTTTTAGATCAAAATCGTGTGTCAGTTACATCTCTTCGTGATTTCAAGAAAACGGCACGTGATTTAATTGAGCAATGTAAAATAAAGAGTATCATTCATCCATTATTAGCAGACCATGTATTTCGTGAAGCTGATAGATTTCTTGAAATAATTGATATGTTTGATGCTCATCTTACCAATATTAAATCACAACCTAGATAGTGAAAAATAAGAAAAGATACTATTTTTCCTTAAGCTGAGAAGTTAACAGTTTATTGTTAACTTCTTTCTTTATGATGGACTCATACATTATTTTATTAAATATTACCAAAGGGATTTTTAATGTATAATTTCTTTTGATAAATTGAGGATTTCAGGAAAATTGACAGTAGGCAATAGTTTCAGGAATTTGAAAGTAAACGAATAATAAAAAAGTTACTTTCATGGATGATAAAGAATGTTAATTATTAAAGGTTAACTTAAGGAAGATTTTACACATGTTTTGAAGAAAAAAGACGACCTATTAAATGTCATCTTTCGTTTTTCTTTTAGAACAATGCTTTAATAAAAACATTTTATAAATTTACGTATATTTAGGGGGGAACCCCTTTTTCCCCACCCTTTGCCTCACACCCCAAAATACGGGATTAGCCCCTAATCTACAGGCTGACTGAGAATTCGTCGATTGATGGTAATCCAAGTAACTGTAAATAATATCATTAATAGTATTACAATGGGATACAATTTGCTTTGAGGTATCATGCATTAATCCTCCCATTGCCTCTGCTACAATCTGATTTAATATGAGATCATATTTTAAAATGGAAAACTGATAATAATACTAACAAAAACATCCTCTGACTACTTCCTTTTATAAATCTAAAATTCAATAAACCTATTTCTCCTCATACCATGGGTTTAAATGAATTAGTACTTCATATACTTCTGGGTTCTGATTTATTATAGTATTTTTTATCTCTCTACAAATATCATGTCCTTGTTGGATAGTTAAATATGCCGGAACACTAATTCTAATATCAATTAATACATAGTGACCATGATCACGCACACGCATTCTTCAAACCTTGCAAGACACATATCGGAACAAAAGCATTGCGGCGAAAAAATTAGGAATGTCGCGCGCTAATTTGTATAAGAAAATCAAAAAGTATGAGATTACATATGTAATACATCCAAACCTCAAATGATGAGCTTTATTAAAGAGACCATCATTCAGGATCATTCAAGTTTCCTTTTCATAAAAACTAGACTAAACTTCTCTCCAGTTTTTAAAATTTCACAACTTACTTTGAATAAAGATTCTTCTTTCTCCCATTGAAATTATTTAAGAAAAACAAAATAGTCGGAAAAATAAGTATAATGTTGTTTAAAACGATATTAAGAACCATTATTTTATACTACATTTGCTTCTACGATATTTTTTAAATATACTTTTCTTATAAATAAAAAAAGGAAGTGCATGATATGATTGATATTTTTAGTAGATTCCTTGAGATAACGAATAACATTTTATGGTCATATATTCTTATTGCAATGTTAATCGGCCTCGGGCTTTATTTTTCTTTTAAATTGAAATTTGTACAAATTAGCCATTTTGGTGACATGGTACGATTAATCAGTAATGGCTTTAACAAAAAGACAAAGAAAAAGGATAGCATATCCCCGTTTCAAGCATTTTGTTTGAGTGCAGCAGCCCGCATTGGAATCGGAAACTTAGCTGGTGTGGCGCTAGCTATTTCAATGGGCGGACCTGGTGCAGTATTTTGGATGTGGTTCATTGCGATTATTGGAGCTGCTACAAGCTTTGTAGAGTGTACACTTGCACAAATTTATAAGATAAAAGACGGACGTGGATTCCGCGGGGGTCCCGCTTATTATATGGAGAAGGGACTAAATAAACGCTGGATGGGCGTTTGGTTCTCACTCCTGATTACTGTTACTTATGGATTAATTTTCAACTCTGTACAAGCAAATACAGTAACATTAGCATTTGAAAACGCATTTGGTTTAGAACGGTACATCGTAGGAATTGTAATGGCTGCATTAGTTGCGATTATTATTTTTGGTGGTATTAAAAGTATCGCACGTATTACAGAAACGATTGTTCCGCCAATGGCGATTGTTTATATCGCCGTAGCTGTTTTTGTTGTAATTAAAAACTTCTATATTTTACCTGATATTTTTCTAGAAATATTTAGAGGTGCATTTGGTTTAGATCAAGCAATTGCTGGCGGCATCGGGGCAGCAATGAAGTATGGTATTCAGCGTGGTTTATTCGCAACAGAAGCGGGTATGGGTAGTTCACCAAACGCCGCCGCTACATCAGATGTCACTCATCCTGTAAAGCAAGGACTTGTTCAAGCGCTTGGCGTTTTCGTTGATACGTTTTTAGTATGTACTTCAACAGCATTTATCGTCTTATGCTCCGGGGCATATAAGCAAGCGAATTTAGAAGGAATTGAGTTAACACAAATTGCATTAAGTTCACAAATTGGCTCATGGGCAAGCAGTTTCTTAGCGATTATTATTTTCTTATTTGCGTTTAGTTCATTACTAGGAAACTACTATTATGGTGAAACCAATATTGCATTCATTAAAGAAAGTAAATCATGGTTAATGATTTATCGCGTTGCAGTAGTTGCGATGATTTTATTCGGATCCGTTGCGACACTTCAAACTGTTTGGAATATGGCTGATTTCTTTATGGGTCTTATGGTATTTACAAATTTAATTGCCATTACCCTTCTTGGTAAGTTTGCATATGCCGCTTTAGCAGACTATATAAAACAAAAGAAAGCTGGAAAAACACCAATTTTCCAAGCTGATTCTATTCCTGGCTTACAGAATACAGAGTGTTGGGAAAAAGAGAATTCAAAGGAAGAAAAACAAGCCGTATAGGAAAAGAAAGAAAATCCAATTTCTTACTATGAGAAATCCCCCTTATTACAAATTGAATTTGTAATAAGGGGGATCTTTTTGAATGCATAATCCTACTCATTTTTGTGCTTGTTTGAATTAGAGAAAAGTGCGATGCGTTACTTATTCAACCAAAGAGTTTTAAAAATTGCAAAAATACAAGTTACTTTTCATACACATTATGAATTTTTCACTGCTTCAATTTCTAAAGATTCTTCGTGCCACCAAAGTGCTTCTTCAGGATCTTGCTTCGCTATTGCGTGTGCTTCTTTTTTCGTTTCTACAGTCGGGTACGAACCTTTCAAGGCACGACCTGACGTTGTCACAAATAGTAGGCTAAATACAATGATGCCAATTAAGCTGACACCGGTTAAATAAAATGCGGGTGCAAGTGCATTTCCAGTAGCATGAACTAAATATGAACATACGAGCGGTGTTGTTCCACCAAATATGGATACGGAGATATTAAATGATATCGAGAGTGCACGATAACGTACATCTGTGAAAAAGAGAGATGGTAATAAAGAAGGCAGTGTTCCTTCATAAACACTAAGGAAGAAACCTAAAACAAAGATACCTATAAAAATAGCTGCAATATGTCCATTGCTGATTAATAAAAAGGCAGGAATTGAACATACTGTCAAACCGAGTAATCCGAATTGTACTACACGTTTATTACCAACTTTATCGCTTAATTTCCCGAAATAAAGCGCCAGTGGAATCATGAGTGCCATCGTAATTGAAATAATGATTAAACCAGTCGTTTCTTTAATTTTTAATACTTGTGTTAGATAAGAAGGAATATAAGAAAGGATCATATAGTTTGTAATATTAAAGAAGGCAACAATTACTGTGCTTAAAAGAAAGTCTTTTTTATGATATTTCAAAATATCAATAAACGGAATTTGTTCATCTTCTTCAGAATCTCCCTGCGCTTTTTCCATCTCTTGGAATATAGGAGATTCATCTAAATGGCGGCGTAAATATAAACCGACCAAACCAATTGGGGCAGCAATTAAGAACGGGATACGCCATCCCCAGCTAAGCATTTGTTCATCTGTTAACACTACCGTCAAAACAGTAACGATTACTGAAGCCGCGATGTAACCAGAAAGCGTCCCAATTTCAAGACCACTACCAAGTATACCACGCTTCTTATCGGGAGATGATTCAGCGATATACACCATCGCTCCTGAATATTCCCCACCTGTGGAAAACCCTTGAACCATACGAGCAACTAATAATAAAATCGGTGCCCAAATTCCAATTTGTTCGTAGGTTGGTAGTAGTGCAATGAATAATGTCGAAAGTGCCATTAAGATAATAGTTGTACTTAATACAATCTTTCGGCCATATTTATCACCAATTCTACCAAAGAAAATACCACCAATCGGCCTAACTAAGAAGGCAGCAGCAAATGTACCAAATGTTAATACAAGCTGTAAGCCACTATCGTGAACACCAGAGAAGAATAATTGACTTAAAATAACCGCTAAATACGCATATAGGCCAAAGTCAAACCACTCCATTGCATTCCCAATACCAGTAGCAATAACGGCTTTCCTGGCTTGTTTTGGGTTCACTACAATTACATCTTGAGGTCCAAAATCTAAATTATTTTTTTGTTGCATATAATAAAAACAGCTCCTTATTTCATTTAAATCATTAAGCACACTTTCTCTTATAGAATAAATTCAATACGAAGCACTTAAGGAAAAGCACCCTCTCTTTACCTATTACTATTGTTTCATAAAATCAATTCCTTGTCTAACGATATGGGGTATAGACCACATGATAAAGCGCTTTCACAAAAAGGGATACACCCTATAAATATTTCGGAAACATCCATATACCCCATATTTTATATAGAAATATTGAGTATTCTTCTCCTATACCATTTATTTTCCAAATATATCGCTTGTTTCTCAACATATATCCGTAATTCAATAAATTTCGGTATTCGCCAAAAAAAATTAAAAAGCTACTTCAAAAAGTAGCTTTTGACAAGAAATTTCGGTCCACAACCACATCCGGCACTTTCCCCGCAATCTCCTCCCCAATCTTCAAACTAGCCGTTGCTGCTGGAGACGGTGCATTACAAATATGCATAGAGTTGATGCCCGGGATAATACAGAAGTCATCTACCATATTTCCATTCGATAGAATCGCCTGCGCCCTTACACCAGCATGAGTTGGAACGATGTCTTTCTCTGTAAGTTCTGGTATGAGGTGCTGCAAGCTTTTAAGAAAAGATTGTTTACTAAAAGAACGAATCATTTCCTTCATGCCCTCTTTCATATTCGGCATCGCCATCTTCCAAAATCCTGCGTATGTCATTGTTTCCATAAAGTCTTTTATATCAAAATCCTTTTTTGTATATCCTTCACGTTTAAAACTTAACACTGCATTAGGCCCAGCATGTACGTCCCCATTTATCATTCTTGTAAAGTGAACGCCTAAGAATGGAAAGTCTGGGTTGGGAACTGGGTAAATTAAATGTTTTACAAGATGACGTTTTTCTGGAATGAGTTCATAATATTCACCTCGGAACGGGACGATTTTCATATCTGTTAGTATTCCTGCTTTTTTTGCGATTCGGTCGCTATGTAGTCCAGCGCAATTAATGAGAAATCTTGTTTCAAAGACGCCTTTGTTTGTTTCGATTGTAACGAAATCTTTGTGTTCAAAAATTCGTTCTGCTTTTGTACCTAAGTGTACTTCTCCTCCGCTTTTCTCTATGAAACGTGCAAATGTATGACTGACTCCTTTATAATCGGCAATGCCGCAAGAAGGAACGCGAATAGCTCCTACTCCTTTTACGTGGGGTTCGATTTCCGCTAGTTCTCCTTGGTTGATTTTTGAAATGTTCAGCCCATTTTGTAGACCTCTTTCATACAGGTTATGCAAAAGAGGAATTTCTTCTTTTTCTGTTGCAACGATCACCTTTCCGCACATGTCATAGGCAATGCCATTTTCTTTGCAGAACTGAACCATCGCTGCGTTTCCTTCTTTTGCAAATCTCGCTTTATAGCTACCTGGTTTGTAGTAAATGCCAGAATGAATGACACCGCTATTATGTCCTGTTTGGTGATGCGCAAGTTCGTTCTCTTTTTCAATTACTGCGATTTTGGCATGAGGAAATTTTTTCGTTAAGGCCATTCCAGTTGAAAGCCCCACAATTCCTCCGCCGATAATTAGAAAATCATACATTTAACTTCCCCCTTATGTCTGTATCCCCTATATTAGGAAAGGCAGGCCTTATTGTAAGACCCGCCACATGTATTATTTAGAAAAACAGCCGCGCTGGCGCATGAGTTCTCGATATAGATCTTTGTTTTTCTCAAAAGGAGCGCGCCCATGCATCCAAAATAAATTGTTTAATAGAACAAGATCCCCAACTGGTAGTTTTAATGCGTGTGTTGCTGGAGAGTTTTCAACAGAGTATGATAATTCCTTCAAATATGTTGCCTGTTCAATATTATCCGGATAAGCAAATTGATCAATAAAACAAATGCACGGTGCATTGTTTACATCAAAAAATGTTTCACGGTATACGATTTCTTGCGCATTTTTACTTGGAGGCGCTTTGTACGTAACCTTAACTGATGCGAGTGGATGATTGCGAAACTTATCAAGTTCTTCCCAATCATCTAAATGAAGCAGGCGTGATTCGCCGCCTACTGCATTCTTTTCCTCTATTTTCATCATAAGGAGCCAATCTGTCGGTTCGTCAACAAATGTCCCGTCTGTATGAAGCGTAAATAATCGATATGCTTGGCGAAGATACGAATCACTACTATCTGTATCTTTCACGTTAAATCTTGCGTAATACGTTCCTGTCATCGCGTCAAAGTTAGACGTACCAATTAAATGTGTTAATGCAGTTGCAAATTTCACATAGTCTCCTGCATCAGTCGTTTCGCCTTGTACACCAATTGTAAACCCGCCCGTTTCACGGTCATGAATAATACCTCGAACATTTTCCATAAAGGATTCACCAAAAAGCTTTTTCATTTGATCCGCAATAATAAAACGCGAATACGGAATATATTGTAAGGATTGCTCCGAATGTTCTTTTACCCCTTCGAAAAACTGCCCAAGCAATTGCCCGTCTAACACAATATGATACAACCTTTTATGTTCTGGATGAGGCACAATTTCATACCCCTCATATTTCTTCGCAAACTTCATCTTCACTTCTTGCTTTGTAATCACTGACATTTTATTTCCTCCTTTAGTTTAAGTAAACGAAAAAGCCAGTCATACGCATCTACAATAAAAATTGTAGAAAACGTACAACTGGCTTTAAATTACGAGTGTTCTTTAATCTCTTAAAGTACAGTAATAATAGACAGTTTTTTTATGAAAATATGTGCAAAACAGAAAATGAAGATCGGATATAGAGAAGGCTAATTTCTCGTATGGATCTTATCACTTTGTAATTATATGATAATTCAAAATATTTACACTGTCAATATGTTTTTATTATTTATTTTCATGTAGTTAACCATAATACTTAATCTCAGCATTCTCTTTCTTTGCTCGAATCGTGATTCTTCCAGTAAATTGTGGTGGATTTTCATATTTTTTCTCAACTTCATCAAACATAGCTGTTAAAATAGATTCTAACTCGCCTAATGTAGTTTCCTTTGATAACCCTTTTACTCTTGCAATTTCAATACTTTTATAGGCACCCTCAACATTTACTAGCTCTTCTTCACCGAATCCTTTTACTTCAAATTCTACTTTCATTTTCTCCAAGTCATTCCCTCCTTCTGAAAACTGCTCTTTAGTAGAAGAGCAATCCTACTTTTATTGTATATGAAGCAGCAATAATTCACACCATATTCATCTATTATAATTTTTATATTTAAGAGGACTTTCTTTTGACATGTACTTTTCATTTTCTTTTTCCTGGCCACACGCTTTACATATGTTACACGTTTTCACCACACCATTTTTCGCGCACCCTCTTTTTTGCTTTACACCTTGATTTAATTTTGACATTTTATCAGCCTTCTCATTAGATAAACATAAAAAAGCCAGTTATATTCCGCTCACTAAATAAGCTGAAATATAACTGGCTCTCGTCTATGAACGCTCTTTACAGAATAAAGTGCAATAAACTAGGCAGTTTGTTATAGATTTGTTTCCTCGCACTCTTCTAGCGGTTTGTTGCCATTTAAATAGTTTGTATATTGACGATATAAATCTTTTACCGCGCTAATAATTGCATTTTGCGCTTTTCCTTGATAGTGATACGTGATTTCTTGAATGATATCTTCAATACCATCTCGTAAACTATGTCCTCTTAACATTTGAGCAATAAAGTCTCTCCCATGTTCAGTAGCAAGGGTACATGACGCTTCAATTATAACGTGATATTTGTGATCTGCTTCTATTGTAATTGTTAATGTTTCATAGACACTGCGTACAGCCATCCCTTTCGGAAGTCTTGAGTGTCCTGCCATGAAAAAAGTACCTTTACGCATGTTCATCCCCCATTTTATAACTTATACTTGATCGATATATACTGTCTTCACCCTTGTATAAAATTCTGCAGCTGTTTTTCCTTGTTCACGTGGTCCCGCGCTCGAATTTTTCATTCCCCCAAACGGAACTTGCGGCTCTGCTCCTGCAGTTTCTGAGTTGACATGGACCATTCCAACTTCCATATCATCGATAAACTGCTGGGCTAGACTGAGATTATTTGTACAAACAGATGCGCTCAGCCCATATTCTGTATCGTTCGCCAAATAAATCGCTTCTTGATAATTGTTCACCTTAAATAAACAAATAACAGGGCCGAAAATTTCTTCTTTCGCAATTCGCGCGTCTTGCGGTACGTCTTCAAAAATAGTCGGCAGGACATAATATCCTTGTTTTAACTCATCTTCTTCTGGTACGTCGCCTCCGCAAAGTAATGAAGCTTCTTTCTTTCCAACTTCAATCATCGATAAAACAGCGTGCTGTTGACTCTCGGATACGCACGGCCCCATAAACGTATTTTGTTCGAATGGGTTTCCAGCCTTAAGCGCTTCTGTACGCAATAGGAGCTCACTTCGAAATTCTTCATAAATGTCCTCTTCAATAATCACTCTGCTTGTCGCTGTGCATTTTTGCCCCGTTGACATAAATGCACCTCTTATCGCAATATCGACTGCCTTCTGAACATCAGCATCCTTTAATACGACTAATGGGTTTTTCCCTCCCATTTCTAACTGCACTTTCTTTCCGCTTGCAATCGCGGTTTGCTGAATGGTTTTTCCGACGCTATTCGAACCAGTAAAGGATATCGCTTTTATATCCGGGTTTTCTGTTAATTCCGTTCCAACGACTGAACCTTTTCCGAATACACAATTGATCACTCCAGCAGGAATTCCTGCCTCGTGAAAAGCATTCACAAGGTGATAGACTGATTTTGGCGTAATTTCAGCAGGCTTTATGACAACCGTATTCCCGTAAATAAGTGCCGGCGCCATTTTCCATGCGGGAATCGCAATTGGAAAGTTCCACGGCGTAATAAGTCCGACTGGTCCAACTGCTACACGTTTGCTGTAGAGCATTGTTTTCGGATTTGCCGAAGGAATCATTTCTCCTACTGGCTGATTCGCTTCTCCTGCATAGTATTCAAGAATACTGATTGCTCGCTTCGTCTCTCCCATTCCTTCCGCAATCGTCTTTCCTTCTTCGCTTGTTAAATCTTGACCGATTTCAGTAACCCTCTCCTTTAATATCGCTGCTGCTTTCCATAAATAACTTGCCCGCTCTTGGAATGATAGCCCTTGCCAATGTTGAAAAGCTTCTTTCGCTGATGCAATAGCCGCCCTAGTATCATCTGCCGAGCTTAATGGAAATTCTCCTAATACTTCTCCATTATGCGGGTTATAGTTTTTCGAATATTGATTTGTAGATGGCTCTCTCCACTGGCCATTTATATAATTGAAAAACTGCATTCTTCTACCTCCATCATTGTTTCTTATTTTGATAGATTCGCAATTGCACTTTCAAGAATCGCAAGCCCTTCCTCAAGTTGTTCATCTGTAATAACAAGGGGCGGTAAGAAACGAAGGACATTTCCATAAATTCCAGCGCTTATTGTGATTACACCTTTGTTATGCGTTTCTTGCATAATCGCTTTTACTTCTTCTGTTGCTGGCTCTTTCGTATTGCGATCTTTGACAAGTTCGATCGCCGTCATAGCCCCAAGGCCTCTTACATCTCCAATACATTCATATTTTTCCTTCCAGCTATGGAACACTTCCATCATACGGCTACCGATGACTTCAGCACGTTTTACTAACTGCTCTTCTTCAATTACATCTAAAACAGCGAGTGCAGCTGCGCAAGCAACCGGACTTCCTGAAAAGGTACCACCAAGTTGTCCCGGCCCAGGAGCATCCATCAATTCCGCTCTTCCTGTTACTGCGCTAAGCGGCATCCCTGCAGCAATGGATTTGGAAAATGTCATTAAATCAGGAGCTACGCCAAAATGATCCATCGCAAACAAACTTCCTGTACGAGCAAAGCCCGTTTGAATCTCATCAGCAATCATGATAATTCCATATTTATCACAAAGGTTTCTAACGCCTTGTATAAACGTAGCACTTGGAACGATAAATCCACCTTCACCTTGAAGCGGTTCCAAAATGATGGCAGCAATATTATCACTCGCTACTTCCTCTAACATAAAACGTTCGAAATACGCTAAAATTCGCTCATCTACTTCTTCTTTCGTCATGCCGTCTTCTGCGCGGTAATAATACGGATAAGGCAGCTTGTATACATCTGATGCAAACGGGCCAAATCCATGCTTATAAGGTTTTACTTTACTCGTAAGCGACATCGTCAGAAGTGTACGTCCGTGATATGCACGTTCAAACGAAACGATGGCACTGCGCCCAGTCGCTTTCCTAGCGATTTTCACAGCATTTTCTACCGCTTCCGCCCCGCTATTAGCAAACATTGTTTTTTTCTTAAAATCTCCTGGCGTTAATTCATTCAATCTCTCAGCTAGTTCAATATAGCTTTCATACGGTGCTACATGAAAACAACTATGAATAGAAGATTCCACTTGGCTCTGAATGGCTTGTACGACCTTCGGATGACAATGCCCAACATTTTGCATACCAATCCCGCCTGCAAAATCTATTAATTCATTGCCATCTACATCCGTAATGATTGCTCCTTTTGCCGACCCTACATATAACTGCGTAATATTATAAGGGCCACCAGGCACCGCATTGTTTCTTCTCTCATGTAGACTATTAGATTTTGTCGTTACAATATTTTGCTTTTCTTTTAACATGGAACATACCCCTTTCTTACTCCTTCTCTAAACTAACTTTCGAATCTTGTATAATCGTAAACTCTTCGTTTATCGGTACTCGTTTATTTCTATCTCTTAAGAAATAAATTGCGATAACGATAGCAGTCGCTAACATCGTCATATAAAATTGCATTCTCATATCCTCTATAAACGCTTGTGCAACAAATATCGTAATAATCATCGCAAGTGTTGCATATGTGAGGTAAGGGAATAACCACATTTTTACCTTTAGTTGCCCCGAGTCTTCTCTTTCAGCTTTTCTTCTTAACCGAATATGTGAAACGGCAACGAACATATACATCAGCATTGTAACGCCGCCTGAGCTATTCGCTAAAAAAGCAAATAATTTATCAGGTGATATGAACTTGAGCATAGCGCAAATGAATGCAAATACAATACTTGCATAGATTGCCCAAACGGGTGTCCCTCTACTGTTTAACTTTGAAAAAATAAAAGGAGCGTCTCCCTTTTTCGCAAGTGAAAATAACATACGAGAACTCG
Source organism: Bacillus sp. AFS023182 (assembly GCF_002560575.1). NCBI lineage: Bacteria > Bacillati > Bacillota > Bacilli > Caryophanales > Bacillaceae > Bacillus > Bacillus sp. AFS023182. The sequence continues at coordinate 12,554 of NZ_NTRO01000039.1, forward strand.
TGTATATTCCGGAATTCATAACCGAAAGGAGCGACAGAAACACAACTCCATTCATAATTTCTGCAGCAGCAGGGATTCCTGCCATCTGAAATAAACTTGCATATGGTAGTTTCAATAATTCTGCATTGTTCCACGGCATAAAAATGACCAAAATCGTTACAGACCCTACAAAGAAAATCATAAGACGCCATACAACACTGTTAATCGCTCTTATTACGTTTTTCTCTGGATTGTCAGACTCTCCGGCCGCAATCGCTGCTACTTCACTCCCCGATAAGGAGAAAGAAATAAATACAACACTGAGCAATACAGGCATAATCCCTTTTGGAAAAAAGCCTCCGTTTTCAGAGATCATCGAAAGGTCTGGTCTATCTACGTTAGGAACAAGTCCAAAAATCATTGCAATTCCTAACACTAAAAATGCAAGAATCGCTACAACTTTAATAAATGCTAACCAATATTCAAACTCTCCATATAACTTCACTGAATAAACATTTGTCATTGTCATAAGGATAATCACGAACAAACTCGCTATCCATGTTGGTATGGAAGGAAACCAATTATTGATCATCACGCCTAACAATACCGCTTCAATTGCAATAATGATGAGCCAATTGAACCAATATAACCAACCGATTGTGTACCCTGCCCAAGGTCCAATTGCCTTATGTGCATATGTTGAGAATGAACCACTATCAGGGTTTACCGCAGCCATCTCCCCGAGCATCCGCATCACAAGTACAACCATTAAAGCGCCAATGATATAGGACAAAATGGCAGCTGGACCTGTTGATTGAATAATTGTCCCACTTCCTACAAATAAGCCTCCCCCGATAACCCCGCCAATCGAAATCATTGTTATATGCCTGGTTTTTAAGTCTTTTTGTAATTCCTTTTTTTCTTGCACCAAAAAGATCACCAACCTATAAGTATTTATTTTCATAAATCCTTTTCTTAAAGTGAACATACATAATATCGAAACATCGCCCATGATTGATAACGCTTTCTCAAAATCCTCCTATAAGGTAAAACTTTAATCAGCGGGCGGATTCTTCATCCCCACTGATTATTAATTGAACGAATCGGACCTTTATGGGCAATTATCCTCCACCTTCTGAATCTTGAGGCGTGGGGTCTTACTGCCCGTTAAGACGGGATAAATAGAAACAATAAAAAGAGCCAGAAAAACAATGTAAAGAATTACATTGGATTTTACTGTCTCTATCCTTATGGCTCGTCTTCCTGCTAAGGAAGTTCAAGTGGAAAGAAGCCAATCATCCTCGATTAAATTGAACGAAATCATATCCGGGCATGCAGAGAGGCTAATCACTGTCATCCGATAATAAGCTAATAATAATACAAATAGACTGAATATTCAACATTTATTTTAAATTCAGTCATTCGCTATAAAAAAACGAAATTTATAAATTCCAAAACATATACTATTTAAAAGTAAAAAAAGGAAGTGATTTCCATGTATTACGGAACAAAAGGATGGTACGTAGCCGAACTTAAAAAAATAGGCGTTCGTTATTATGAAGGAAGAAAATTGGAAAGCTATCGTGCCCATGTTTTACGCAATTTATTAGCTGCAAAACAAGAAGAACTTAAAGGTAAGTAATCTATTATGATTCATCGATAAAACGATATCGACTGTTCTTTCGAATATATAAGGTAGCACCGCATACCCATCAAACTAAGATTATATAAGTATAATTTCATGTGAGATTTTTTCTTCCTTTTCAACATAAAAGATGCAGCTACGAAGACACCAATTACTGACCTTGAAACATATCTAGATGCAATTAAAAATACCTTCATGTACATCCAGCCGGTACTAAGAATATGGAACCTGAAGCTATGTTCCATACAGAATTTCCAACTAGCGGCACTTATAAAATATGGGGACAATTCCAGCATAAAGGTAAGGTATTTACAGTACCGTATGTAATTACTATTCCTTAACAACAATCAATACAAATAATAAAAAAATCGCTTCAGATAGCGATTTTTTTCTATTTACTTTTATCTTATTTAAGAGCAGTTAGTATCTTCGGAAAAACCAGTGAAACATATATTCTTTCATAAAGCTTTTAATAAGAATATAAGGTCTAATCCTTGTTGAATATAGAATTAGTCCCTATGTTTACTTCATATAATGTTTTGTTATGTAATCCTGACATGATTAGAATATTCTTAATGGAACATTTCGTTATTTCTATTAAAATGGAATAAAAAGGAGATGATTATACTGAAAATCTTTTTCTATTTCTTACTCATCCTGTTATTTCTTGTGGTTGATTACTATTGCTTAGATATGGATAGCAAAAGATGGGGATGGTTTAAAAATAGAAGTAAAAAGCAAAAAACAATCTTTTTTACTCTTGTTCTTCTCTTAACTTTCATAGGATACATACTTCTTGATGCTAAGTACTTTCTTTCATAAGCTAAAAGAACCAATTTTTCTTTCGGGCTCAATAGTTCATAGCACTCACTTCCCGTTCCCATAATACTACTGATTATGCAAAGGGAAATTCCCTTCAGTACTTGTGAAGGGGGATATTAAAGGTTTTACAATACTTTATGTTATTGACACTTCCCCCCTAAAGGAGCAAGCTGGAAAAACCAGTGGGATTCTTGCAACCAATTAAAAAAGCGCCCTATAAACAGGGCGCTTCACTTTTACCTAATGACTAATATTAGCCGATGGGTATAATGTTGTTCCTCCAATTGAAACTTTTATTTCATTTGTTAATGGAACATTTTGTTCATTAATAATTGTTCTCCACCATTCCCATGCAAGACCTGTACATTCTCTCGCTACGACTTTTACATTCTTTGAATTCGGTGGAAGTGGTATGACTGTATTGAAATGAGCAGTTCTGTCTCTGCCACTTCCTTCCCAAGTTTTATGG
>NZ_NTRO01000003.1:0-142212 GCF_002560575.1 Bacillus sp. AFS023182
TTAAGCTCATGCAACATCGATTATAGGAAAGGGTATTTCTTTTTTATAACGCCCCCTAACAAAAAAAATTATACAGTTCACCTCGGGAGGTCAATTCTCTCGTTTTGGGGTATTTGCTTTTCTTAGCTTGATGGTGATGGGGTACCGCCAGCATTTTGGAAAAAAACCACGCTAAGCGAAAAATTAAATAAGGCCATCCATTTGGACAGCCCGTTTACATAATTATCGTTATTGGAAGGAAATATCAATTACTAGGCATTAATATTCTTTAACTGAGTAACAGTTCCAAAACTGATTTTTATATAGAAAAAAGGGGTACAAATTCAATTGTAACCCTTTTTCCAAGTGTTTTTTGTTTTATATGATTCCTATAATGATTACAGGGCTGAAGTATGGTTCGAAATAGCGTTAATTATATCATTCCAATCGTCAAAGTGAATCTCGTGACCCGATCCTTCTAGGGTTAGTAAGAAAGCGTTTGGAATTTCATTAACAAGGGCAAGGCCATGCTCGTATGGAAGCACTGTATCTTCTGTACCATGGATAACCAAAGCAGGTATATTGATTCCTTTTAACTTTCCCTCATAAGAATCATCGCCTTTAAGAAGAGCGTGATTAAACATACTGAGTAGATTATTTGCTCGTTTTATTTCTTTTTCTACTTGCTTATAAGCTCTCTTTTCATCGAATTTATGCTTTGAACCACAGAGTAAAGCTGATCCTGTAACCAAGTAATTTGCAACAGATTCTTCATCCGACCAATTTAGTGTGGCTCCATTAGCGTGATAAGCGAGTATCGTCTCATCCATCGGAGGCAAATTCCGATTGTTGTCATCAGAACCAAAAATACTTGATGCAATCAAAGTTATACTTAGCACTCTCTGAGGATGCTTTAAGGCTACAATTTGAGCGATCATTCCACCCAATGACATTCCAACAATATGTGCCTCGTCAATATGATATGCATCAAGTATCCCAACGGCATCATCAGCCATATCTACCACAGTATAATGGGAACTCCCTGGCTCATAAGTAGTTGACCGTCCGACATCCCTATTATCATAACGAATAACATATCGGCCTGTATCAGCTAATTGTTGACAAAATTCTTCATCCCAATAAACCATTGAACACATGGCTCCCATAATCAGTAGGACTGCTGGATTTGCTGGATTGCCAAAGCTCTCTGTACATATATCAATTCCATTAACTTTATTAATCTTTTTATTCATGATTAACTCCTCATTTCATTCGTATTTAGTTAATAAAAAAAGACACGCTCAAATAAACCTGCACGTTTTGAAAAAAAAGCCAGGCATAATGAATTGTGTTTAAAATTAACGTAAACGAATGAACTTGATAATCATGTTAAACACTCTCCTATAAAAAATGGATAAGGGTTTTACCCTCCTTGTGATTATAACATACTTGAAGAAAAGACGATGTATATGATATTCAAACCTAGTTAACATAACGTCTCATTATCGGGATTCAATGTATTTAGAAGACTATTAAAAATCCTCCAGATTGTTTAACTGGAGGACTTTTGTGTTCACATAATTATTGTTAGTGGAAGTTAATTATATAATCTGAAGGACCTTTTTGACTGCATTTATTACATATTGTGGCTCATCCTTTTGGATATAGTGTCCACTGTTAGGTGCTATAACTAAGGAACTATTTGTTGATAAATTCAATAATTCCTCTTGCATATGCAACCATAAGTTTTGTGCATCAGTAGAATAAAAAGCTTTTTTTCCTGCAGAAAGAATAATAACGTTTGTATCTATAAGTGTTTTTCTGTGTAATCGTACTTCTTCCAGACTCTTCATAAACTGATCGTATGTACCTTCATAAATAAATTGTTTATTATAAGCTTCTTGGAAATCTGAAGGCATGATGGGAAGAAATCGTTCTCTGTAGTCCTCTGGGGTTGAATCTACAAGTATTAGCCCTGCTACCTCGCTTGGATATAAAGATGCGTATAATCGAACATTTACTCCACCAAAGGAATGTCCCACAAAAATATAAGGAGGCGTTAATTGTAATTTTTTTAGTAATGTTCTTAGCTCTTTTACCATTTCAGAACTAATTCTATTGTTGGGACTAGAATCACTCTTTCCTAAACCAGCTCTATCATAGACCAGAACTTTTGTAAGTTCCGCAATTTGTGATACTATTTCATTCCAAGTTTTAGAGTAATCACCATAACCCGCATCCATTACTACGGTTGGAGTTTCTTTATCACTTCCAAATATTTTTGTATATAATTGAAAACCACCTATATCAACAAACTCCTCACGTTCTAAAACCTTTTTCATTCAGATTTAACTCCTTCCATATTCCAAGGTACAACAAGTGAATTATTTAATAAATTGTATCATGGATGGAAAAGGAAAATCAGAAATCTATTTTGAATACCGTATACATGTAAGGTTAACATAGCGTCTCATTATCAGCAGTAACCAAATCCTAGAAAGCCATTCATACCAAGAGTTTGTCAGCCTTCCGTTCCTCCCGCTGTATGCAGAATTTCATACATCCCTTTCACAACAGCATTTAGCAGTTCAAACCGTTTTCGTAGCCTGCATGAAATCCTGCATATCCTTAGCGTATAAAATCCACGTTTTGTTGGCGAGACCTCAAAAAGAAGCGCGAAACGCACTTCTTTTCTTTGTAATCACTACACATCACATTGTCCACATGATTGCGGACAAGATTTCTTATTAAATAATTTATTTCCAATCCTTTTATCTAGTCCATTCATTCTCCACTATCTTAAAATACAATCTTTGACATTCACTAAAATCCTTAATGTAAGCACCTAGAATTTCAATATATACATTAACAACTTCACTTAACTCAAAATGTTATTGTCTCTTTCATTCTTTCTTACACATTCAAACTCAACAAGTTGGTTATTTCTTCATGTCCAAGCCGTTTAGCCGTTTCAATAGGTGTTTCTTTTAATTCCTCATTATGTAGCATACTATATAATGTTGCTTTCGCATGCAAGTTAGGCTTATATTTTAGTAATACTCGAACAACTTCAATAAACCCTTGTTTACATGCAATATGTAATGGTGTAATTTGGCTTTGTCCTAAACTATTAATATTCGCTCCATTTTCTAATAACAACGCAACCATCTCTGGCTTATTACGATTACAAGCAAGGCTTAGTGCACTCCTTTTGTATTTATCAACTATCTCCAGGTCAAGTCCTTTATCAATTAAAACCTTTGCTCCTGCCACATTGTCCCCTTCAATTGCGTAGTGCAATGCTGAATATTTCCAACTTGTAACGGCATTTATATTGTTAACACGTTCTAGTATATATTCCATAATCTCTTTATTACCAGAACCGCTAATCAAATGAAGTGGCATTTCCTTTCTGACCATTACTTCATTTACATCTTCACCTTTATGAATAAAATATTTTACTGTTTCCATGTCACCTTTCATACATGCAAGTGCAAAAGGTGTTTGACCATGATATTTAACTTTTACATCTGCACCAGCTTCAACTAATAATTTCACAATTTCCACGTTACCATTTAAACAAGCAATGTGAAGTGGTGTCTTTTTATCAGGTCCTTTCTTATTTAAGATTGTTTGTTTACAATCCTTTAGTTTTTCTTTTACCGCGTTTATGTCATTCCTCATGCAAGCATAGTTTAATGTTTTCTTAAACTTCTCAGCCTTTATAGCCTGTTCTAGTTGGGATTTGCAAAAATCAGAGCTTGGCTCGATATTATAATGGATATATTCAAGCCACAGTAGGGCAGAACTACATTCTAAAATTGGATTTAAATCCTCAAAGTAATCAACTAAATAGGTACTATCTGTGTGAGCAGCTAAAACAAACGCCGTCCATGTTACTTCATCATTATCACGAACTTGTTGAATATAATCCATCACTTCATCAGATGGGAGATCATCTGGATCATGGCGTATTACACCATCAGCTTCATAATGATAATAGTGATACGTTGTGACAATACCATCATAAAATGCAAATAACATCGATTTCTCGGCTACATTTGGCATTTGCTTTAACATAATTTCAACAAGTTTTTCTATATATTTGTTTTTCAATTATTTCTCCTCCAAGAATATCAGCTGATTTATAACTTTTTCCTTGCTTGTATTTCCGAATATGAAATCAAACCGAGCAACTTCTAATTCCTTTGTTGTTTATGGTAAAGTTTATTCTCTAAATCACTTAGATTCCCAATCAAACTGCCATACATCTTGATGCGTATTCATTTTTCTCTATCGTTATTCTATGTCTCTAAAATTCAATCAACTAAATCACACTCTAATGTTATTCCATCATAAAATTTTTTTGTAAGTTGTTTTAGTTCTCTACTCCAAACATTTGGATACTACTTTAATTTAAACTATAACTTTACTTCTGTTGCTCCGCATACTTACAGGAAGATTATAACACAACCCTAAATATTAATTTCTAAATTTACTTACTTTTCAAAGTAAATCACCCCTTATAAAAATACAACGTATGCACAAAACGAACAAACTGATACAAATAAAAAACAGAAATTGTAATTCTACAAAAAATAGAATTACAATTTCTGTTTATATCAAAATCTTTATTACAAAAGAAACTTTTAAAACAACTCCATACTCCCTATACAGCAATCAACTATATTCATTCCTGAATTCTCATTATGTGCTTAAATCTTTGCAAACACTAAACATTACATTACTAATATGATTGCAGACAAGCCCTCCAATAAAATACAACTTTAATCAGAAGAGGGCTTCATCCCCTACTAAGCTATAAAAAGTAGACTTACTTCTTACAATTTTTTAAGATTCATGTTGTGTAATAACCTCTTTATGTTCTTTTAGTAAATATCTATCCACCTCTTTTTTACCGTCATCACAAACAAATAAACAACACTTTCAAGACTTCTATTTCATTTCATGTTCTCTATTTTTTCGAGACCAAATCACAACAGGAATAAGCAACAAGGCTAAAGCTCCTCCAGCTAATGATAGTGCTGCATAACTTGAATTTGCTACCACCATGCCTGACATCGCTCCCCCAGAGGCACCTGCCAGCGCAATAAAAACATCTACTTTCCCTTGTGTCTTTGCACGCGTTAAAGGTTCTGTTGCATCAACAATTTGAGCAGTCCCACTTATTAATCCAAGGTTCCATCCTAATCCAAGTAAAGACAAAGCAATAATCAGGAGTATTAAAGAATCGCTCGGTGCAATGGCAGCTACCACACCCGCACTAAGTAGTATAACTCCGGCAGCAATACTCATTGCCATTCGACCAATCTTATCAACAAGGATTCCTGTAACAAGTGACGGAAGGTACATCGCTCCTACGTGAAATCCAATAACAAGGCCCACTTCACTTAATCCATGCCCATGGTGCTCCATATGTACAGGAGTCATCGTCATAATGGCAACCATAACAATTTGAGTAAGTATCATAACGAGGGCCCCAACTGTAACACCTCTTTTATTTGCTATCGGTTTGTTAACTCTCGTATGCCCTTTATTTGTATGTTCCTGTTTATATGTTTCTATCATGTTCGCTATTATTAATGGATCTGGACGAAGCATAACGAAAAGTACGAGACCTGCTAATAAAAATGCAGCTGCTGATAATATGAACGGACCAGCAAGTTCAGGAATACCAAGAGAAAGAGCGAAACTCCCCATTGTGCCTACTAAATTTGGTCCCGCAACTGCACCAAATGTCGTCATAACCATTGTAATACTAATAGCCGTTGCCCTTTGCTTCGTATTGGCTAAATCCGTACCAGCATAACGAGCTTGTAAATTTGTTGCTGTACCTGCACCATATATGAGCAGAGAAGCAAGTAAGAGAATAATACTATTTGTTAAAGCGGCAATCACGACACCAATAGCCCCAAGCCCACCTATCATAAATCCTGTCGCAAGCCCGATCCGGCGCCCATAACGTTGAGATAGCCTTCCTACTATTAACGCTGCTCCTGCAGATCCCATTGTAAACATGGCTGCTGGCAATCCTGCGAATGCATCGGTTCCAAGCATTTGCTGCGCAAGAAGTGCACCTACAGTAATGCCAGCAGCTAATCCTGCGCCACCAAACATTTGTGAAATACTTACGATTACCAATGTTCTTTTATATAGCTTTTGTTGTTCTTCTACTGTATACATTTGATTCCTTATTGAATTCTCAGCTGTATCAAGCATCTTCTCACCCTCTTTATGAAAAATTCTCTCTTTTTTAAATGTACTATGATTAATGTTTCATATTCAATAACATTTCTATCTGTTCGCTTAGTTCTAAAAGGGAAAAAGGTGTCCCAACGCCTTGAGTGAGGGCTATTTTTTTGATGCACAAATATTTTTTATTTATAAAAGTTTAGCTTTTTATAGTTTTCATCCATACCTAAAAGCCCCCTATTTAATTAGAGGGCTATCAGTCTTTTAATCTTATAAAACACACTTTGTAAAAAAAATCGTGTAACTATGCTTCTGTTTTTATCTATTCTCTTATGCACATGTTAGCAATCATCCAACCGATTCGACTCTTTTCAGCTAGTTTTCCCTTGAAAAATAGGTTTCGCAATTAATGTAGCGATAGGACGTATTTTAAATACAACATACTGTGTAAATAATGCTATCAATACCCCATGTACAATTCCTGCAATTACATCAAGTGGATAATGTACTCCTACCCATACTCTCGAAAAAGCTACACCAAGCGCTAAGAAAAAACAAGTATATTTAAATCGATAAGCAGATAGCAATAGTGTAGCTGCAATTACAACAGCTGATGTTGCATGATCACTTGGAAAAGAAGAATTGGCAGCATGCTCTACGAGTTGTGTGATGTTATGTGAAACAAAAGGACGATCTCTATAAATAAATAACTCAATAAATCTATTTATGGAATACGCTAAAGTAAACGCAACAATCGATTGAAAAGCCATTATTCGAAAGTTAGGTTTATTCTTTATCCATAACAAGATGAGTAATAACACGAAAGCATATTGTACATATTCTGCAAATATAATCATTACATTATCTATTAATGGATATTCCTGTACTTTACTATTTATAAAGTTGAACCATTCGTAATCTAAATCTTTAAAATTCATTACATAATCTCCTTTAATACTTTAGTTCAGGCTACATTTTAACAAACTCTACCTTATTAAATGATTTCTCATAGGGTTCTAATAAATTCTTATTATATTCTTTATTGTTTTCCACCTACAAATCATAATCTATTCAATTTTAATAAGACTACTAACAATGTACTATCTTATTTTGTGACATTAACATTACATTTTTGTAAGGTTCTTTTTTTCATTTTAATAGTCTAACTTATGTAAAGTGTTTATAGGAAAAGATTTAATGTAAACAATTACGCTTAAATTCACATCAGTTTTAATAAGTTATCATTTAGTTTTTTCTACCAATAGTATCTGTTATAATTTTCTTTATTATCAAAAATCTTTATTTTACATCCTTTATAGTATGTGAAATTATCTTTGCTTTTAATAAATTCTTAATTTTATTGGGGATTGATACTTAAATGTATGGAGGTAGACATTTTGAGGAAATTTCTTTTCTTGTTAATACTTGTATTTTTAGTTGTCATAGTTTTAAAAGAGAGGAATGGTGATCCATTGATGAGTGTTAACAAAGATATCAATACTCATCAAGATTCTTATCAAGCGCAAGGATATGTTGTCTTTAAAGATAAAAAAGTTTATTTTATTGACGAAGAGGAGATAAAGGACTCAAATATTATAGGATATTTAGAGCAATCATCGAGGGAAGAACATCCTTCTGCTTCTATCCTAAGTTTTAATGATTCAGATGCTGTTAAGTTTTTAAAAACAGGAGATAAAATTCAAATATGGGTTAGTGAACTTTTGGAATCCTATCCAGGTCGTTATACTGTAACGAAATATGAAAAAATAGGGGGATAAAAACCAGGGGATTATTACCTTTTACAAAAATACACTATAATAGCTATTGTTGAAAATAAAGGGAATGAAAAAGTGAGTTTTCTTCATCCCTACTGATTATTAGCCCTCACCTATCAAGCTTTGACTACCCGCGAATAGCGGGATAACTTACTTTCTATCTTTTTTGAAGCGAAAATATACAAAAATCAAACCCGCAAGAATAACTAGCACAATTAAAAGAATAAGTCCATAACGGTGGACATAATGCTCTACCAGACGCCATTTTTCTCCTAACTCAAATCCTAGCTTGATAAAGGTAAAACTCCATAATAATGCTCCCGAATACGCATAAAGGCAAAATGTCGAAAATCGATAACGAGAAATCCCAGCTAAATAAGCAGTAACATGGCGAACTCCAGGAATAAAATAACCTATAAATAATAAGGCAGGACCTATTTTTTGAAACAAAATCTGTGTCCGATTTATTTTATTTTCTGTAATATGTATTTTCGGACCAAATTTCTTTAAGAATGGAATCCCAAGTTTTATTCCTAACCAATAGCTAATAGTAATACCGATTGACGAACCGATACATGCACTTAATAATGCAAGCAGAAATTTCATTTCTCCTTTATGTACATAGTATCCTACAAATGTTAATATCGTTTCATCTGGTATTGGTAATCCGATAATTCCACCAACTAAAGCAATAATAATCCCGAAATATCCAAAATGCGAAATGAGATAATGTAATTGTTGTTCTATTTGTAATCACCATCCATACCAATTGCGAACTGGTGTCTCAATCATCGAGACACTTTTAACCAAAAAACATTATATACCTCCTAATATTATTCCAATAAACCCCATTAAAATTCTAATCGTATAACTTACTTCCGTAAAATAAAGTGAAGCTTCCATCAATGGAAGTCTTCACTTCTTCACTAATGGTTAGCCAAACGAATCGAGCCTTTACGGGATAAAATGTGGTACTAGACTTTTTCTATATTTTCAAAATGAAATTGTATTGATTTTTCTTTTTTATCCAATATAGTTAATTTACATAGAAATTTTGTATTGTGCTAATGATAGCCTCAACTCCATTGTGTTTATCTCTAGAACTAGTAATATAACAGATAAATAAGCGAGTCACATAAGATTTTTGGTTTATAAGAAAGATCAAGGTTAACAATACAGATAAATTTATAATATTTAGCTACACAAAATACGTTTGGAGTGTGTACATATGGTATACAAAGATATTATTAAAAAGATTCATGATGCACCAACTGAATATGATTTTAGTACATTAACTGATTCCATTATTGAGGAAGAATCCATGCTTAACGGTGTACCCCAAGATTATATTTCCTTCTTACAGGAAGTGGGCTATGGATCTGTTTCTAATTCCTATTTTATGTTCTACGGAGGACTTATTGAAGCAGATGAAATATATGATGTAGATGACAATCCAGAACTGAAAAATGTTTTACTATTTGGTGATAACTTTGCCGGTGATGCTATAGGCTTTCATATAACCAATAACTGGGGAATTATTGAGGTTTGGCATGAAGACTTATCAATTGTACCAAGAGAGGAAAAGAACTTTACAGAATTGGTTCAAAACATATTTTCGAAAGAACTTTAAGCTAGTATTTACTTGATATAAAAACAGAAAAACATTCCACTAGTGCAGCTGCGGAATGTTTTTCTCTAATTAAACTTACTTTCTAACCTTTATTCATTAAAACCTTTCTTCTTTTACTAACCCATGAATCCCCTTCAAATTTGTAAAATGTAACCAATTCATTTCATATTCTTTAAAATATTTAAATACTAAAAGACTGTGCAGAAAAATTCTACACAATCTTTTGGGCGCTGATATATCCATTTCCATTCACAAACGAAAAAAGAATGCAATACCACTTTTCTATAATTGTTCAATCAAATATGCGTGCATAACTCCTTTCCAAGTAGCAAATGCTAACAAAATCAAAACAATCAGCTATAGCAAATTGGAGAATGATACATGAAAAGAAAAATATTATTCTTACTTACTTTCATATGTTTTGCAGTTCCACTTCAAACTAGCGCCTTCACTTTTGCAGAACTACCTGTTACATCAAAATCTAAGCAGTGGTATATTAAAGTTGATAAGGCTAAGAATCCTCAAGCACTTCAGTCAAAAGAAGATACGTTTCATACATACAGCTTACTTGTAAAGAATGTCGGAAAAGACGTATCTAATGTATCAGTTGAAATACGTCACAATAACCCAAAATCAAAAGCTGCTTTCAAGCCTTTCAACAAATCTGATATGAGCGTGTCATATAGCCAAACTAGTTTTACAAAAATGAAATTCCCATTATATGAAGACGCTAACTCATTTGACGTAGTGATTAGCTGGGAGGAAAATCAATTTAGTTATAACGGTCACCCAGAAAAAGCAGAAAAGCAATTTACACAAACATTTGTATTTCATGAAGAATAAGCTCTGCCGCTTAGCAGAGCTTACTTATTTTTTGTAAACGTAAATTAATCAAATTGACGAATACTCGGAACAAGTAGTGCGATTACCACTACGACAATTGCTGCGATAGCTAAAATCGTAATCGTCACCGTACCACCAATTATATTCGCCACCCAACCGACAACTACATACCCTAACGGTAATAATGCAAAAGACCCTAACATATCCAGACTTGCTACCCTTCCGAATGCTTCTTCTGGTACAAGTTCTTGCAAACTCGTTTCCCATATTAAACCGAAAATCATAATCCCAAACCCCTCTAATGCCATTAACCCTACTAATCCTGGCGCCCATGAAACGAAAGACATTAATAAAAGTGACATCCCGCTAATGAGGACACCCCCATAGGCAAGCAATCCTCGTTTATGCCACCTCTGTCTCCCGCCAAAAATAAGAGCTGCCACAACAGCACCCGCTCCAGAACATGCCATTCCAATCCCATAGACAAATGGTTCAAACTGATGATGTACATTAAATAGCCAAGGGATTAATACAACGATAATTCCTGCGTGGCAAATATTAATAAATGAAAATGCTAAAATTGTAATCCAAAGCCATGGATGGCTTTTTAATACAACAATCCCTTCTGTAAAATCTTTTTTGAAATTCATTTTTTGATTTGTTTGTTCCTGTACTTTTTTAGCTGTTACATCTTTTAAAAACAATAAACAAATAAAAGACAACAAATAAGTCAATGCATCTAAACCAAACCCAATTCCCGCTGAGGCAACCGAAACAATAAGACCACCAAGCGCTGGACCTATTAAACGAACACCTTGATTACTCATTTGTGTTAATGCGTTAGCCGCATTCCGAATTTCCGGTACAAAGACCCTTGCTCTCACTGCTGCATATGCCGGTTGAAATAACCCATCCATTAGTCCATATGTTGCCACTAGAACATATAAAATCGTGATTGTTAAAGTATCTGTAAACATAAGCACCGCAAGGGTTATCATCAATATGCATCGAACAATATCGGTAAATAACATTAGCTTAACTCGATTTATACGATCAACGATTAACCCCGAAAACGGTAAGACAAGAATATTCGGTAGCATATACATAGCCATCGTCGTTCCCATAACAACTGTTGATCCAGTCAATGTATATACGACTACTGGAAGAATTACCATTGTAATAGAACTTCCTAGAACGGAAAGAAGTTGCCCGATCCATAAGAAAGTAAAATGGCGTGATTTTGTAACAGGCAACAATAAATTACTTACATAACTCCCCTTATTTTCTGTTTGCACCTCTCCTTGCATATGTATCCCCTTCCCTTAAACATCTTCCTTCTTTTTCCTTTTATTATACATTTAATTTTCCCTTTTTTCTAATAATTAAGTCTTTAGATATGTAAACTACTAATATTTCGATTTATACTAAATTCAATTCATAAAATATACTATACAGAACTACACTGTATAATTGATATAGGGGCAATAAAACAACTATATAGAACCACTATCACCCCTTGCCCCCAATAGTTTCCAACATATTTCTAATCATCTACTTACACCGAACAATTCAATTATGCCAGTATACATAAACCATATAACCGAAAATAAATATACTTAATTTTCAAAATATTATTAAAGCACTTGATTTCCTAAAATATTTTAATTATTATAAAACAAATGTTACCAAATAACTTCATAAACCAAACACTCTCGCCCAAAACGTGAGATAGAGGTTGCAGTGCTTATAAGTATTCTAGAGGAGACACAGAGATGTCAATGAGTTTAGAAGAAAGGAAGTATTGCCGAAATTGATAAATTTCTCTGCATTTATCAATTGGGGCTGTTTTCGAATAGAAACAGAACTGTCATATATACAGACGTGTATATATGAAGAGCTATCTACAAAAAAGAGATATCATGCTTTATATGATATTCTTTTTTGGCGGTTTTTTTATTAGCTCCTTTTTCTGTTTCCCTTTTCCTGTAACAGCACCATCCTCACTTATTTGAGATGGTGTTTTTTTGTTTTTCTTTCCGGTAACTACAGGAATATTTAGGGACTTATACATCTCTTTTATATGTTTTTACACCTTTCCTGATCAATTAATAAAAATGGATGAAAGAAGGAATCTGTAATGGAAACGATTGTTCAAAAATTCGGTGGTACTTCTGTTGGAAGTATTCAGCGCATTCAACATGTAGCAAATTTAATTATTGAAGAATATGAACGAGGACACGGTGTTGTTACAGTTGTCTCTGCAATGGGAAAAAGTACAGATGAACTCGTTGCACTTGCTACCGCTATTACCGAAAATCCGAGTAAACGTGAAATGGATATGCTTTTAACAACTGGTGAACAAGTTACCATTTCTTTATTAACAATTGCACTGCAAGCAAAAGGGTACGACGCTATTTCACTAACTGGTTGGCAAGCTGGTATTACTACAGAATCTGTGCATAGTAGCGCACGGATTACTGATATTAATACAGAACGTATTCAATCACATCTACAAGAAGGAACAATTGTAATTGTCGCTGGTTTTCAAGGACGAAGCGAAGAAAACGAAATTACAACACTTGGCCGCGGTGGTTCTGATACAACTGCTGTTGCATTAGCAGCTGCGCTGAAAGCGAAAAAATGCGATATTTACACAGACGTAACAGGTGTATACACGTCTGATCCACGAGTTGTAAAAGACGCATATAAATTAGATGAAATTTCTTATGATGAAATGTTAGAACTCGCAAATCTCGGAGCTGGTGTACTCCATCCACGTGCTGTTGAATTCGCAAAAAATCATAATGTAATTTTAGAAGTTCGTTCAAGTATGGAACAAGAAAACGGAACAATTGTAAGGGGAGAATGTAACATGGAACAACAATCGATCGTTAAGGGTATTGCATTTGAAGATAATATTACACGCGTAACAATTAAAGGATTAGAACAAGGATCGCTTTCAACTGTTTTCTCTACATTAGCTAAAGCCCATATTAATGTTGATATTATTATTCAAAGTATTACAAATGAAGGTACTGTTCATTTGTCTTTCTCAATTCACTCAAATGACTTACGAGAAACATTAGAAGTATTAGAACAAAATCAAGAAGCACTTCACTATGAGTCTGTAGAATATGAAAATCATCTAGCTAAAGTATCAATTGTTGGATCTGGTATGGTATCTAATCCAGGTGTTGCTGCTAGTATGTTCTCTACATTAAAGAATGAAAATATTCATATTAAAATGGTAAGTACATCTGAAATTAAAGTATCTGTTGTCATTGATCGCCTTAATTTAGTAGATAGTGTAGAAGCACTTCATCAATCATTTATGGCAAAAATTGAACCTATGGTACAAATGAATTAATTTGATTATCAAAATAACAACAAGGAATATTTCTTTGTTGTTATTTTTTCATCTAGCAAAATAATATTATGTTACACTATTACATGTGAAATATTTTCCAAATATCTTTCTAACAGATTCGAAAAACATGTAAAGGTGGATCCATAATGAGAACAGAAAAAATCCTTTTAGTTGATGATGAACAAGGCATATTAGATATGTTAGTACTTACACTAAAGAAAGAAAACTTCACGCATATAACAACAGCTATAAATGGAGCCGAAACGTTGAACCTCATTAAAGGCCGTCCATTTGATATCATCTTACTCGATGTGATGCTACCCGATATAGACGGATTTGAACTATGTAGACAAATCCGCAATTACACAAATACTCCTATTTTATTTGTAACAGCCCGCTCTAGCGATTTAGATAAATTAACAGGACTAGGAATTGGCGGGGATGATTACATAACGAAACCATTTAATCCTTTAGAAGTTGCTGCCCGAATCAATGTCCAATTACGTAGACAAAATATGATACAAGAACATCGCCATGAAGAAAATTTGAAGCTACATTTTGAATCCTTTTCTCTATATCCAAGCGAGGGACTGATAACAGTAAACGGTGAACCTGTCCATTGCACTGCTAAAGAACTAGAATTACTTACATTCTTATGCACACATCCAAATCGAATTTTTACTGCTGAACAATTGTACGAACAAGTATGGGGACTGACTTCCATAGGTGATGATAAAACAGTAGTAATGCATATTTCCAAATTACGTAAAAAAATAGAAGCAGATCCTAAATCCCCTATATACATTGTAAATTTGAGAGGAATTGGCTATAAATTTATCCCGCATACTAAGGAGCAACAAAAATGAAAATTGGTTTCAGACTAGGCTTTCATTTTATTCGTAGTTTATGTATCGGTACTTTTTTTATGGGTATTTTTATGGCTATTTTTATGGAAGGCATACTACCTCTTATCGGAATAAACAAAGATAACAAAGACACAGAAGCTCTTATTGTTTTTTGCCTCTTTGTATGTACTCTTATTTTGGGCGCTATTTTGTATGGATGGCATATCGGCAAACCTTTATTTCGAATGATTTCTTGGATTAACCAACTAGCAGAAGGTTCTTACGTGATACCAGAAAGTACAAAACAAATGTACAAGAAAAAAACAGGGAAGTTAAAAGGACCTTATCGCTTATATAAAGACGTCTTTCTAAATATAGAACATTTAACAAATAGATTACGAGAAATAGAGAATGAACGGGAACAGCTTGAGAAAATGAAACGGGAATGGATGGCAGGAATCTCTCATGATCTCAAAACGCCACTTACCTATATTACAGGATACAGCGCACTTATGCTATCGCCAGATCATACTTGGAGCCAAGAAGAAAAAGAGAAGTTCTTGCAAGAAATTCAGCAAAAAGGAAATCATATGAAAGAATTAATTGAAGACTTAAATCTCTCTTTCCGTCTTCAAGATTCACAGATTCCTTTAAAAAAAGAGGAAGTAAATATTGTTGAATTTACCAGAAGATTAATAGCTGACATAACAAATGACCCACGCTCTCAGCACTATCATTTTAGTTTTCAAGCAGATGAAACAAACATAATAATTCCGATTGATACAAAATTATTCCACCGTTCTTTACAAAACTTGTTTATGAACGCCATTTTACACAATCCTGCGGAAACAAAAATCCATACCTCTATTCTATTACAAGAAGATATACATATTACAATAGAAGATACAGGTGCCGGTATGGATGAACTAACCGTTCAAAACTTATTTAAACAATATTATCGTGGAACAACCACAAATGTTTCAAGCGAGGGCACAGGTCTCGGAATGACAATTGCTCATAAAATTATAACAGCACATAGTGGAACGATTCATGTAACGAGTGAAATCGGTAAAGGCTCAAAAATTCATATTATACTCTCAAACCGATAGTCTTATTGTAAGGGCATTATTAAAGTGAAATGTTTTCAATCCTATATAAACATAACAAAAAACAATTTCCCCTTTTATACAGGAGAAATTGTTTTTTTACACTTTGCAGATTAACCTATTCTCAACTTCCGAAAAAGACGCCTATTAGAGAATAAATAATAATGGTTGAAAATAAAATCGTCATATGGAACAACGAAAAAATAAACAATGATTTTGCCCACTTCTCTGAATCCATTTTTTTATAGCCGTAAATACTTAATGCAAGCCATACAATACTTAAAAGAAGTGACACTAACATTAGACCAATGCTTAACGAACCTAAAAGAACACTGATAATAATTAAAATCATTAAATACACATTCGTTTGTATATATGTTCTTTTAATCCCTTTTACTACTGGAAGCATTGGAACATTTGCAGCTTTATACTCCTCATGTTTACGAATTGCTATCGCATAAAAATGAGGCATTTGCCAAATAATCATAATGATAAAAAGACCAATAATAGCTGGATGTGTGATATCCGGATACATAGCGGCCCAGCCGATGAGTGGCGGCATTGCTCCCGAAACACTTCCGATTTCCGTGTTATAAATTGTTCTTCTTTTGCTCCACATTGTATACGGTACGACGTACAAAAACAACCCTAAAAATCCTAATAACGCTGCTAAATATGTAGTTAGCGCAAGAAATACTAAACCAGAAATCGTCATTAATATCCCAAGCCATAACACAGCTTTAGGACTAATTTCTCCCGTTACAGTCGGTCTACTTTTAGTTCGCTCCATAATCGAATCGATATCACGATCATACAAATTGTTAAAAGCTCCTGCTGCTCCTATTATTAAAATCGAGCCAATCATAGCAAATATAATTTCCGGAATTTTTTCAAGCGGGCTCATTTTATATTTATATAAAGCCAACGTTAACCCAGCAAACATCGGGACCAAATTTGATTTAATAATCCCGGTTTTAACCGTTTGGGCTAAAATATCCGATAACTGTCGTTTCGAATTTGTTAATTCTTTTTTCCTTCCCATGACACCCTGTACTCCTTTTCATTAGACGTTTCTACAATGTATATAGTATTAATATACTCCCCGGTATATTAATACTATATGATATACATGTCAAGAAAAAGAGAATATACCGCACACTGGTGACGGTTAATCTATGAGAATGCGAAAACCCTGAAATAAACACAACTAAAAAGAGATTTATACAGTAAAAACATATTCTAAAGCAGAGTGAAAGACCTCATTCAGAATATATTTTTTATAATCAAACTTTTTAAAAGCTGTTTCATACTCTCGCTACTTATCACGCTTTAACTCAATCGTTCCTGTCATAGACTGCACTATTAACTTTGTATCATTCTCTTTTCCAGTTCCTATACGACCTTTTACTTTATGATTGTCTCCTTTTTCAGCAGTTGAGAGTGAAAATTCATTTTTTATTTGACCCGCACGCGTCGACAGGTCAATCTCTAGATTTTCCGGCTCTTTCTTAAAGTCAATATTTATATTAGATGATTCGGTTTTTATTTTACTTTCATTTTTTAAATTTGAAGCACCGGATACATTCACCACTCCCGTATCGTTTTGAATATCAAACTTTCCTTCTACTCCCCTTAACGTAATCCCCCCTGATTTAGAAACGCCTTTTATATTGCCACCTTTATAATTTTTTATTGTTATATCACTTGAATCACTATACAAATCCAATTGTTTCGATGCTATATTCTCTCCTACTACTTCTCCTGATTCTGTTTTAACATTTATTTTTTTATATGTTTTTTCAGGAAGATATACATGTACAGTAGCTGTTTTCAAGTTCAAAATAGCCGATGAATTCTCTGTGATAATCTCTAATCTCTCTCCTTCTTCTTTTACCTTTGTATCTTTCACCTCTCCTATATTAACTTTAATATTTTTGTCTGTTGTAGAATGAAGTTTAATATTTTCTCCTACTGTTTTTATATAAATTTCATTCATATTTTTCGCAGTAAATTTTTTGGATACAGACGCTTCATTCGCTTTTGTATCACAGGCTACTAAACATAGAATCATTACACTTATAAAGGAAAACATATAGATTTTCCCTTTGATCATCCTCATTCCCTCACTCCCCTTGCATACTTATTTGAATATTAACCGTAACCTTCCCACTTGCTGTAACTGTCCGGTCAGTGCGATACATAGTAATAAAACAGATAACGTACTATACAAAAACACATATGATGTTGATATTCCTAAGAAATCTACATAGGGGAGATGATTTACTGGTCCTACATACCATAAAATTACATACAATACTTCAAACAGTTTACGTGTCCTAGCCCATATCCCAAGTGCCAATGCTACTGTTGGAATGAATACTATACCGATAAGCCAAGAAAGCAAAAATGAAATATCTTCAATTAGTATTAACTGAATGATAATACCACTAGAGATGATAAACCCTACTATAACCCCTGAAATCCACGTCGCAAAAAACTTATACAAAGGAGAACAACTTGAATAAATAATTTGATTTGTCCTATAAAACCATTCTCTAGTTGCCATTTGTGACCAAATTGCAATTGGCCAAATTATAATAATAGGTAGCCATCCTTTTGATATATCTACCGGACATATCAATCCAAACGCTATAAGCCCAATCGCAATTACATACCACCAAATCGTAAAGCCTTTTAACATAATCGATAGCTCCGCTTTAATTAAACGAAACATACTAATGTTCTTTGTTTTCATTATAGAAGTGAATGTAAAAGAATTATGATTTTGTTCATTCATAGCGATCGTTTCCTTATTCTCCTCAAACTCGCTTACCTTTCCCTTCACTTCAGTAAATGTACAGAATCTATTAAACACAAAGGACGTTAGCCAAATTAATAACATCGCTATTCCAATCCAAACTAAACTTGTTACAAGTATTTCTACATCCCAAGTCAATCCATCCCAGTGAAATATTTTAATCTTTCCCTCTACTGGGTTATACCCAAATCCTCCACCATTTGTTCCTCTTAAAAATTCATATTCTCTCATTGCATCATGTATCATATCAGAACGAATGATTCCTAAACCAAATACATCTAAATAACGATTCGGCATTTCAAACGACATAATCGCTAATAACACCCACAAGAAAAAGAACACAATATTACCTACTACGCCTTTTAAACCAGGAAACACATCAAAAAAGGTTGTGAATGCCGCTAGAAGCAATAACGAAGGAAATACAATATAAAAGAGTGGATATAAATAACCACCTAATTGAAACAAAAGATCTTCCCCACGTATAAATTGCATTACCATAAAAGCAATGATAAATACCATCTCAATGGCCACTAAAACAATAAAATTAGAAATCGTTTTTCTAAAAATATATTGGAATTTGCTTATAGGTGAAGCTGCAATCAATTGCCCTACTCCTAACTGTTGATCGTCTGAAATTTGGCTTCTTAACATATAAAAACCAAGCAGCCAAATAAATAAAGTAGAAGTCATTGCTCCCATACCGCCAAGCCAATTTGAATTATATATCCCCCTCACTCCACCAAGATAAAATATTTCATAGCCTGCTGAAGCTGCCGGCACACAAGTATACCCAAAAAAAATCGTTAATCCAATTACAATTAAAAATGGATAACTTCTCATTTGTCTAATTAAATTGTTTTTAATGAAATAAAATAGATTATATACATTGTTCAATTTTATGCCCTCCTTTCGAAGAAACATAATATAAGTAAGCATCTTCAAGAGAGGATGCGATTATATGTGCTTTAGCACTAGGGGCATTGCTGGAAACGATGCGCGCATGAATTCCATCACTCCGGTGAATTGCGCTGCTTACTATATATTTCTTTTGAACATTATGTAACTCGGAAGCTGGTATAACCCATTCCCATACTTTCCCCTCCACATGCTTTAATAGCTGTTCAGGACGCATATGGGCTAATATATTCCCTTTTGATAATAAAGCTATATCACTCGCAATCGATTCAATATCCGTTACAATATGCGTCGATAAAATAACGATTCTATCCGTAGAAAGAGTAGATAATAAATTTCTAAACCGAATTCGTTCTTCAGGATCCAATCCAACTGTCGGCTCATCTACAATCAATAATTTCGGATCATTTAATAACGCCTGTGCAATTCCAACCCTTTGCCGCATTCCACCTGAATAGCCGCCTAATAGTCGTTTCCGGTCATTCATTAAGTTCAGCGCTTCAAGCAGTTCATTGATACGCTTTTTTGAAGAGCTCATTGATAAACCTTTCATCGCTGCTATATACTCTAAAAACTCGATTGCGTTCATATTTGGATATACACCAAATTCTTGTGGTAAATATCCGAGTTGTGAACGTAACAATTTCGGTTTCTTTTGAATATTTTCCCCATCCCATATCACACTGCCATTCGTCGGTTGTTCAATTGTTGCTAAAATCCGCATAAGTGTAGACTTCCCCGCACCGTTTGGTCCTAAAAGTCCTAATACCCCAGGCTTTAAATGTAAACTACAATCATTCAACGCTACTTCCCCACCGTATTTCTTTGTTACGTGATCAATTATTAACTCCATCACATTCCCTCCTCATCTTATAAAGTGAAACTTTAATAAGTGATTTTTTCTTCATCCCTCACTTATTATCAACTCCCACCAATCGGGCTTTTACAGGTAGTAGATCTCCTCCTTGCCATAGGAGTATTACTGCCCGCGAATAGCAAAATAAATCAAGTGCAATTTTTCATCACTTGCGTTTTCTTTTTTATTGTAGGTAGTGAATGTAAAATCTAAGTAAAATCCAGAGAAAATTAGTTTAAAATATAAACTAGTAAATATAATTTCTAAAGCTCAATTTATACATGCTCATAAAAAAAGATTCCGAAACAGATTATATGTAAATCCGTTTCAGAATCTTTTCTGAAAAGAGGCGGTGAAATCGAATTTTGCTAGCCTCATCTTCTATCCTTTAGTAAAAAACATAATTTCTTCTCTTTTATCTTTTCTCAAACACAATCAAACATGTACTATTTGGCAATGCTGTTTGTTCACCGTGTTCATCATACAATGTAACTTTTTGCGATAGGTGTTCTATATAACCTTCTAAAAGATACTGCTTGGCCTCAATTACTTTTACATTCTCTGAACCTACAACGCTCTCTACAAAATCAATATATTCTTGAAGTGTAAATACACCAAATTGTTCTTGTACCTCATGTGGATATGCTTCTTCTCCCCACGTATACGTATATAAAAATTCCATTGCATCATTAACTGGCATCCTTACTCGATCCACACCTAATATATTGGCCTTAATTTCTCGTCCTTTAAAATCACGTTGATAGTTTTTTAAAAAAGGCATAGCCGTTTCATCATGAAATTGCAATTCACACCATTCTTCACTTTCTGTTTTTACTCCATCACGAATAATCCAACGTCCACCAGGGGTCAATATTTGAAATACACTCTTCACTAAACGTTCCATTGTTGCAACATTAAACTTCTTACCTTCTGTTTCTCCATAAGAAAAGATCTCGTGATTCACTGAGCCACAATGAACTGTAGAAATGCTTTCTGGATGAAATGTATCAGTAAGGTGTAAAGCATCGCCTAGTGTAACTTCCCAGTCGTAGCCTTTTTCGTATTTATCATTTGTTAACTTTTCAATTACATTTCGTGACAAATCTACACCAATAACCGATTTATTCGGATAAACTTCTTTAAATTTATTCATCATTGCGCCCCCACCGGGACCAATTTCTACTATTATATCTCCTACTACATATGGAAGAACCGTGACTTTATCATCTACACTCCCATTCATATGTGAAAGATATTCGTCCTCATTTTCCAACCGATCAAACGCATCACGGCGTAAACCAAATATTTCACATAACATCATAACAGCTTGCTCATAATGAACATTATTTTCTTTTTTACAAGCTAAACAAAATTCGATGAGCGTTTTTCCAACTTCACTTGTTCCAAAACCAATTGTCAATACATTTTCTATTTCCTTTAATTCAGGATACATTTCGGATTGAGGAATTTGACCCATATCTAGCAATTCTACTACGGATACGCTTCGCAATACTTTTTCGATTGCTCGTTTCGTATAAATATTTAAGTATTTTTCTCCCTCTCTCTCGTAATACAATGCATCCATAAGTGGCTGAAAACTGATATGATCTACATTGTTTTGAATGATATTTTGATAGGCTAATACAAATACTTTTACGAATTCTTCAAAGCTAAAATGAGTTAATGCTGCTTCTACATACCAAAGGTCATAATCAAATAGTACTGTGAACATTTCTTCTAACCTATCATTCATAATTGACTCATACTCTTGGATAAAATATGTATCATTAGGTGAAGCATTTGTACGTAACCGCCGAATTCGATCTTTTACACTATATTCAATCAGTTCTCCGCAAAGTATTTGTTCAATACGTTCATATACCTCTCCTTGTACTCTTTTCCATAACTTATCAGATACCCCAGTGATAATACACTCATTTAAAACGCGAAGCACTTCACGCAGTTCATCTTTTGGAATCGCTCCTTGCTGCCATAACCTTACCAATTCTTCGTGAGAAGTCATGGATACTTCACCTCGTAAAACTTGCCCTATTAATCCATGTGTACGAATAAGTGCACATGTTACATCATCATATGGAAAATATCGTCTATAAATATCCGCTGAATCTTCGTTATGTACTAAAAATGATACCCCTAACTCCTTCCACTTCTTGCGCTGCGTTACAGAACCACACTTCGATACTTCACTCCAGCACAATACAGTTTCTACACGCGCACGAATACCATATGAAACATTCATTTTTTCTAAATGCCTTAGCGTCCGTTCCACATACTCTAATACACTCCGGTAATTTCTTTCTATACTTACCGCCCCAAATTCTTCTAATAAAAACCCTAACCATATATTTGCTTCTCTCGTATATATGTTTCCATTTCGTGCTTCTTCTATTGCATATAAACTATGTAACATACTTTTCTCTCCTTTTACATTCTGTCAGAAACACCTACAAAACAAATACATATGTATCCTAATAGAATAATTAGCACATACATGTTATTTCAAATTCCAGTCTATCATACAATTAGCTGTTATTTTTTGATTATATACAGTATTCCAATTTACGAAACATAAAAAAACATCCAAAGTAAAACTCTGGGACCTAAGAGAAGATATAAACTACATTGATTCGGTAGATATTAGGATATTAGATTTTGTGTGAATGAATCCCAAACCTTTTCAACTAATGGGTCTTTTCTTGAATAAGCAACGAACATGATTTATTCCCCCTAAGTCTATTAAAAACGAATAAGTTCTTACTCTTCATGTAGAAAGAAGGCATTATTTTTCGTAAAAGATTTGTCTTTTTTCTCAATGCACTACACTACATTAAAAAAAGACGGGTCATTCTATTCAACAATCGGGCCGTATAGCGAAAGAAGGATTTTAAAATTCACATATAGAATTATTTGTTGTGAAGAAAAGGGGGGAAAGGAATTGAACCATGATTTTTATCGCACATTATTTCCTATATTAGCTACTCATACACATCTAGCTAGTTGTTCCCAAGGAGCATTGGCAAAGCCTGTTTCAAGAGCTATTGAGGAATATCAGAATAGCCTACTACTGTCAGGTAGTAATTGGAATGAAGCGATAAGTAAAGTGGCGGAGACTAGGGTGAAATTTGCTGAACTTATTGGAGCTGAAACAGATGAGGTTGCTGTATTATGTTCTGTTTCTGATGCTATTTCTGCAATTGCAACTTCCCTCCCTTATCAGCAAGAGAAAAATAAAATCGTGTTTACGGATATAGATTTTCCAACTGTCAGTCATATATGGTTTGCACAAGAACCATTTAAGGATAATATTTCGGTAATTCGTTCATCCAATGGGAAAATACCTCTGGAACAATATGAAAAAGAAATAACAACTGATACGCTTATTACATGTATTCCACATGTGAACTATTACAACGGTTATAAGCAAAACGTTAGAGAGATTGCTGATATTGTGCATAGAAAAGGCTCGCTTTTATTCGTTGATGCTTACCAATCAGCAGGACATATTCCGATTGATGTGAAAGAGATGAAGATTGATATATTAGCAACGGGAACTCGTAAATACATGTTAGGAATTCCCGGCGTAGCTTTTTTGTATATAAAAAAAGAACTGGCAGAGCAATTAAAACCAAGAGTTACTGGATGGTTTGGACAAGAACAAGCATCTTCATTTGACATTTATAACCCTGTTTCTGCAATGGGGGCTCGTCGTTTTGAAACGGGGACGCCTTCTTTTATAAGTATCTATGCAGCTTATGAGGCATTAAGATTGCTACTTGAGGTTGGGATAGGCAATATTGAAACATATTTAAAAGAGTTAACCCAATTTATCATATTTTATGGACAAGAAAAAGGATTGCATCTCATTGGACCATTATCTACTGATAATAGAACGAGTCTAATGTCTTTTCATGTTGAAAATGCATCAAAAGTAGAGGGGATGTTAAGAGACAAAAAAATTATTGTTTCTGTAAGAAAGGATGTAATAAGAATTGCCCCTCATTTCTATAACATTAAAGATGAAATAAAATACGTAATAGATGAGCTTGCAATCTTAACAAACGGGGATTAAGCAAATATTTACTCAAACAACCCTGAATTAGGGATTGTTTTGTTATTCTGCTAAAGGGTGCTATTATTGAAGAAAACTTAGATTTTCAAACGCCTTTATTGTTATATTTTTTCGTGTAGTGAAGTATCTTACATCAAGATTAAACAACTATATTTTTAACCCCGTCCTAAATTTAGAACGGGGTTATGCTTGTTTGAGCTTTTAAAATTAACTAACTGTATTGTCATTTTACATTATAAATCGTCATGTTTAAAAAATAATTCAATTCATTCCTGATTAAAATAAATGAATGTTTTCCTTCTTACACGCTTCACGCATGTCATCAGGCCATACAGAAGTTTGAACTTCACCAATATGCGCTTTACGTAAGAAGTACATGCACATTCTTGATTGTCCAATGCCACCACCAATTGTAAGCGGTAGTACGTCTTCTAAAATTCCTTTATGGAAATCGTACTCACGTTTGAAATCTTCACCTGTCTTCGTTAACTGTTCATCAAGTGATTTACTATCAACGCGGATTCCCATTGATGATAATTCAAATGAAGATTGCAGTACCGGATGCCAGAATAAGATGTCTCCGTTTAATTTCCAATCATCATAATCAGCTGCGCGTCCATCATGTTTTTCACCAGATCGAAGTGCATAACCAATTCCAATGATGAAGACTGCACCGTGTTCTTTCGCAATCGCATGCTCACGATCTTTCGGTGTTAACTCTGGATATTTATCTTCTAATTCTTGAGACGTAACAAATACGATATCTTCTGGTAAATACTTCCCAAGGAACGGGTATTTTTCAAATAAATAATCTTCTAAATCTTTGAATATTCCATAAATTGTTTGTACTGTTTCTTGTAAGTAATCTACTGTACGCCATTCTTTTTGAATGATTTTTTCCCAATCCCATTGGTCAACGTAAATCGAATGTGTTGCATCAAGTTCCTCATCACGGCGAATCGCGTTCATATTTGTATATAAACCTTCACCAGCTTCATAACCATATTCATGCAGTGCAGATCGTTTCCATTTCGCTAGTGAATGAACAATTTCTAATTCTTCTCCTGAGTGAAGCATGTCAAATTCAATTGGACGTTCTACACCGTTTAGGTGATCGTTTAAACCTGATTTTTTCGTTACAAATAATGGTGCAGATACGCGGAATAGTCCAAGACGTTTTGCTAATTGATCCTCAAAAAATGTTTTAACTTCCTTGATTGCGATTTGTGTCTCTCTTACTGTCATTAATGATTGATACATGCCCTTTTCCTCCTAAAATGTTTGGATGTAGTGAAAAGAAGCCAACAAAAAAAGCCCTTCTTTCCCAAAAAACTGGGACGAAAGGCTTTGGTTCCGCGGTACCACCCAAATTAGCAACAGAGGTTGCTCACTTATTCAGTACGGAGATTAGAGAAATCTCGATACTGTTCTTCTTGTAACGGCGAAGTTCCCGGCTAAGTCTAATTTCCTCTAAAGGATTTCGGTTAGCGACTCCAGGAGGTTCTTCATAACAGGCTTCGTATCAGGCTCACACCACCCCTGACTCGCTTTGACTACGTCCTACTACTACTCGTCCTTTCACAGTCGTTTTGTTGTCACATCTCTGAAACATTTTATTAATGATTATTCTATACAAAAAAACGAGAAAGTCAACAAAAATTTTAAAATATTTTTCAATTCTTTATTTTATTTCTTTATCGATTCTTTAAAACTTTATGAGAGTTATCGCTTCTTTTGTGGCTTCAATCTAAAAAATGATTTACTTAATGTAACCATCATGTATATAACTAGAAGTGTGATCGTCCGAAAAACAGAATCCATTGTATTTCTCATCATTTTCTTTTCCTTTGTAATTCTTTTCATATGTATAACGTTCTACAATACAAAGAAATCTATGCAAATTTCGATAATGATTTCATAATACATCAAATTACCGCCGATTTTATGATATACTATATCATTCAGTTGTTTGTTCTGATCTATAACGAATAGGAACAAACATAGTCATAGATCGAGATTATATTTCAAAGACATTGACTGCTATCAAAGTAGATTTTTTATAGAATAGTAACGGAGTGATAATATGAGTAAAACGAAAGCAAAAGCTAAGAAAGGTACCGGTCAAGGAACAGGAAGTAAGGGCTGGAACCGTTGGCAATCTAGCGCTAAGAAAAAGAAAAATGCGAAACCTTATAAAAGTAAAGGTACAAAAAAATAAAGTGAAACTTTAATCAATGAGGGTTTTCTTCATTCCCCACTGATTATTAGCCCTCACCAATCGGGCCTTTACGGGCAGTTATCCCCCACCTATCTTCCTCGATGCTCTCTCAATCTTGAGGTGGGAGTCTTACTGCCGCTAATGCGAGATAACTAAAAAAACCTGAAACAAGAAGTAACCCAAAGCATTATAATTAGCATTCATGTCCACTTATTTTAAACAAAAAAAATGTAATTATTACGTTCATAATGAAAAAAGCTATTCTTTCGTATCTATGGAAGAATAGCTTTTTATTCTGTCAAATCATAAGAATTTCTCTAATCTCTTCCTCTGTAATGGAGGAAAATTTTTCTTGCCCTGATTCAATCACTTCTGCAATTAAATGCTTCTTACTCTCTTGTAACTCATTCATTTTTTCTTCAATCGTGCCATGCGCTACTAATTTGATTACTTGTACAGTATTCTTTTGTCCCATTCGATAAGCACGATCTGCCGCTTGCTGTTCGACCGCAGGATTCCACCATAAATCGTATAGTATAACCGTATCAGCCCCAGTTAAATTAAGCCCCGTACCGCCCGCCTTTAAAGAGATGAGGAATAAATCGCCTTCCCCCTCGTTAAATCGATTGCATAGTTCTACACGCTCAGCTGATGGTGTATTCCCATCTAAATAGAAATAAGATATAGCTTGACGATTCAATTCACGCCCAATAATGGAGAGCATCTTCGTAAATTGCGAAAAGATAAGAATTCTTTTCCCGGTACTTCTGCACTCCTCTACAATTTCGAGTAGCTGTTCAAACTTAGCTGAACTTCCCTTGTAATCGTCTACAAACAAACCTGGGTGGCAACAAACTTGCCGAAGCCTCGTCAAGCCGGCTAAAATTCTAATTTTATTTTTACGCAATGTATCTTTATCTAAATGTTTTAGCGTTTCTTCTCTCAATTTTGCCAAATAAGCTGCATATATTTTTTTCTGCTCTGGAAGCAGTTCTGAAGACTGTAAATGCTCAATTTTCTCTGGCAATTCTTTTAGCACATCTTCTTTTAAACGACGTAATACGAACGGTTTCACCCGCTTTGCAATATTTTCACGCTTCAAGTCCCCAAATTCTTTTTTTCCTGGTAACAATTCCGGGAATACTACATTGAAAATAGACCAAAGTTCCTCTAAAGAATTTTCTACAGGCGTTCCGGTCAATCCAAAACGATACTCTGCTTGAATCGTTTTCACTGCCTTTGCGGTTTGCGTCGTATGATTTTTAAACGCTTGCGCCTCATCAAGAAACAACGTATGGAACGGCTGTGCATATAGCCTTATATCTCTTCGTAATAAAGGATATGACGTAATAATGACGTCATACTTTGTGATATCTTTTAAAATCTTTCTACGTTCAGTTTGATTTCCATCCACAATAACAGCTCGTATATCGGGAGTGAATTTTTCCAACTCACTCAGCCAGTTATAAACTAAAGAAGAAGGCGATACAACTAATACAGGTAGTTTCTTCTCTCGAATTTCAGGTAAAACAGAAGTTATAAAAGTAATACTTTGCAACGTTTTTCCAAGACCCATATCATCTGCTAAAATACCGCCAAATCGATAATGCGCCAGTGTTTTCATCCACTCGAATCCATCTTTTTGATACTCTCTAAGCACTAGAATTAAACTGTCTGGCACAGTAAATTTCATATTTTTAGGATTTCGAATGTTTTCCATTAATTCTCGAACGGACTGATCTAAACTTAGAACATTCCCTTCCCGAAGTGAACTCATCCATTTCACACTGCGCACGAGAGGTACATTCACTTCTTCTCCCTGTAGAATTTCCTTTCGAATACCCGATTCCTTTATAAACTGGTTAACTTCATTAAATTCCTTGCTCTCGAGCGATAGTAAGGAACCATTTGCCAATCGATAATATTTACGTTTCTCCTCAAGTGCTGCCAATACACCTTTAATCTCAGCTTCAGGAATTCCTTTTATATCAAAACGAAATGATAACCAATCAATTCGTTCTTTCCGCCTTACTCTTATAAGGGGTCCACTGTTTCCTCGATGAATACGCAATTTAATAGCCGTAGTTGCATAAACTTCAAGTAAACTGTTTAACTTTGGAACTACATGGTATAAGAAATTATATTCCGCTTCCTCATTATGCATAAAATAGCCGCCTTCCGTTTTAGCAAAGGCACTCGCATTCATGATTTCTAAAATTTCTCGTTCTTTTTTCTCATCCCGATTGAAGACGGACGGTTGTCCATCCTCTTCTAACGGATTGATAACCACATTTCCATATTGGAATTCTAGTCCTGCTAATAATCGATTTTTAACTCGGTCTAAAAATAGTTTCGCTTTCAAAGGAGGTGTTTCAACACGCTCCGATATAACCTCGTCAATTCGAACATTTCCTAGCTTCATTAAACCTGGTACTACTTTCGCTACAAAATGCCCCATTTTCTCAGCTGAAATATGAAATTGATTACTGCCAGAGCGATTCATCATTCTTTTTAATTCAATGAGTCGATTGCACTCTTCCATGTTTAAATGATATAATTTCCCTTCAAAAAGAGCATAACCATATGTATCCATTACTTGAACTTGTTGTAATCCATCAATCTGAAGTGTATATCCTCCGTTTACACCTTTGTTGAACTCAAAAGCTAAAGGCAGTAACCCTTTCGAGACCTGTACACCATGAAATGATTCCCCATCATGTTGTAGTCTTACAAATGAAGTATTAGAAAGTAGAGAAAGCAACTCCTTGCAAGAAGCTGGTGGAATTAAAATCATACTTTCATTTTGTTCACAGTCCATTTGCAACGATTCTACATACATTTTTTCATTCCGGTACATTTGAATCAGCAGCTGAATAACAGCATCTGTTTCTTGTTGAAAGCTGTATAACTCTGGCGTATAAGTAAAATCATTGGAACATATGAAAGGCTCTCTTTGTTCCACTCTATTCAGAAACTCTCTAAGGTTATAAACAGTGTATAACTTCTCTAACTTTACTTGAATACCAAACAGCGCCCCCCCATTTTCAGAAGACACTGGAATACAAATGAATTCCACATCAAGTACTTTTCGTGTATCAAATCGATGCTGCTTACTTTTCGGACGCAGGGGCTTTTCATCAAATAAATCCAACATACCATTCGCTAGTTGAGCATCTCTAGCGTTTATGGCATCCTTTTTTGAATTGGCTGTCAATGATTGGCCACTTCGCTGAAAATTATTTATATATAGTAATGCAGCTGCAATATGTTGACAGTATGTATGAAAAGAAGCAAGTGAAGGACAACTGCATTCCCCAACAACATCACCATTATGAGCGGTTTCTATCTTGACATAGAAATCACCGTTCCCCTTTACTGTTACCTCACAAATATTTCTCTGCGTATCGTAATTAGTAACATCAATCTTGTCTGTCTTATAATAGGCCTCACCCTTTTTATATGAGGTTTCTCCACATATTCGTTTAATTATTGTTTTATTTAATGTAAAGCTCATTATTTTGACCCTTCCCTAAAAATAAAAGTTTATCTTTCTTAACGTTATATAAAAAAAACATTAGAATACAAACATTTCTAATGTTTTTTATTTACTCTTATTCAACATTTTACATGTATACACAGTAATATCAAACAACAATTACTTAAAACATTCAGTTTAAACTTCAATTATTATAGGAAGAATCATTGGTTTTCTTTTTGTATGTGAGTATACAAACTGTCCAAGTACTTCTTTTATTTCTTTTTTAAGAACATTCCATTGACTAACATTTTCTTTTTGTAAATTGTTAATAGTTGCTACAACCAATTGGTTAATCCTCTGCAAAAAGTCTTCCGAATCACGAACATATACAAATCCACGAGAAATCGTATCCGGACCAGAAATAATCTTCTTTTCTGTTTTACTAAGAGTAATAACTATAACAAGCATACCATCTTCTGAAAGCTGCTTACGATCGCGTAAGATAGCATTTCCAACATCTCCAATACCCAAACCATCTACATATATATTCCCTGCAGGTATTCGTCTGGATTTCCAAGCGACTTGGTTCTTTATATCAACTACATCACCATTACTAATAACATAAACATTCTCTTTCTTAACACCAACGGACTCTGCTAATAGACTATGATGATGTAACATTCTAAATTCACCATGAATAGGAATGAAATATTTAGGTTTCATTAAAGTAAGCATTAACTTTAATTCTTCTTGATAAGCATGTCCAGAAACATGCATTCCCGTTGAACTTCCCGATCCATAAATAACATTGGCTCCCAATAAAAATAAATTATCTATAATACGTGAAACATTACGTTCATTTCCTGGGATAGGAGTTGCAGCTAAAATGACAGTATCTTCGGGTAGGATATCTACCTGCCGATAGTTTCCACTGGCTAAACGAGATAAAGCAGCCATCGGTTCACCTTGACTTCCAGTACAAAGAATAGCTACCCTTTCTGGCTCCATTTGATTGATCTCATTCGCTTCTATTAGCATTCCCTCAGGTATATTCAAATAACCTTGTTCTAGAGCAACGGACACTACATTAACCATACTCCTCCCAAGCAAAGCAAGCTTTCTATTCGTTTTTGCAGCTGCATCTACCACTTGCTGTACACGATTAACATTCGAAGCAAATGTAGAAATAATGACTTTTCTATGAGCTTTAATGAACGCTTCTTCAATGCGCTCACCTACAGATCGTTCTGATGGAGTAAATCCAGGGCGTTCTGCATTCGTACTTTCAGAGAGCAAGGCTAAGACACCGCCGCTTCCGATTTTAGCCATTTTATGAATATCTGGGTATTGATTATTTACAGGAGTCAAATCAAATTTGAAGTCGCCTGTATGTACGACCGTACCCTCTGGTGTATGAAAAGCAATACCAAGGCAGTCAGGGATACTGTGATTCGTTTTAAAAAATGTTAGGCTTATTGAACCAAATTCAATCACCGATTCAGAATCAATAACAAATAATTGCGTTGAATTTTGAAGCCCATGTTCTTTTAATTTAATTCCAATTAAACCAATTGTTAATTTTGTTGCATAAATTGGTACATTCAATTGTTTTAATAGATACGGGATACCTCCAATATGATCTTCGTGTCCATGTGTAACAACTAAACCGCGAATTTTATCCTTATTTTCTTGCAAGTATGTAGTATCTGGGATAATCAGATCAATACCTAATAAACTTTCATCTGGAAACTTAGAACCGCAATCAATTACCACAATATCATTTGCATATTGTATGGCGTACATATTTTTTCCTATTTCATTTACTCCACCTAAAGCAAAAATGGATAGTGTATTTTCTGCTGTGCTCAAAATTAATCCCCCTTTGGGAAAACATTCGAATATATTCGAAGTAATATGGAATTCTATTTTTATGATTAACCCATCTAACTAAAGATTATTCTGATTTATAGCCGAATAAATATTTTTTATATTTACATGAAGACGAAGATTTACGTTCTTCATCTAACATACATCATCGTGATAAATATGCTATGGAGTTTTCAAATGAATATGTCGATCACTCTAAAATACAAAAAGTGCATTCACCTAGAATAGCGGAAGATACAAATGATAAAGTGAACGACGCAACACTTAACGCCCTTTTATTTCCATAAAATAAAAAATTCAGAATTTCAACCACAAAAAGAAGATGCTCATTTAGAAGCATCCTCTATTCTATCTCCATAAATCTTTTCGCCTCAAAATACAATACTTGAATAAACTTCTTCGTATTAATTCTCGTGTGCCCAGATGTTGTTAGTTCTTCCTTTGTCATTTCTGTCATACGCTTACGAACAATTGTAAAATCAAAAAACTTCGGCGCATAACTTTCAAATTTCGGATTCGAAAAATCTGTTAAACCAAGGGAAGCTAGATGATTCAGAGATTGATAAATCGCTCGGCGCACCCTTTGTTCCGAAGCTTTTCTTTCTTTATCAATTTCCGCTTCTGAGGCCGTCCCCCCTAATTTTTTAACCGTAATATAGTGAAAAATATCTTTCAGTGCTGGAAATCCATGTTCAAATGTTTTTTCTTTTTCTTGACCAAATAAATATTCGAGCATACTAAGTAAATCTTTACTTCCATTCTCACCAGCGATTCCGAGCTCCGATAATAAATAACGACCTGAGTCCGCCATTTTTTTCTCTTCTTGCACTGATTCATTTCGAACTTGTGGTTGTTCCCATTGAAATACATTATTTAATGATTTTTGAATATCTTGTATAGATCGTTCTAATCGAATACGTTCCATCACTTTTCGCACAACAGATACAACCTCAATTTTATTCAATGGTTTTGTAATATAATATTCAACCCCAAGAGAATACGCTTCTCCAATTAATTGTTTCGACTCAACCTGAGAAATCATAATTACTTTCCCTGTAAATGATGGTGCAATATGACGAACGGTTTCAATGCCATCTCGAATTGGCATTAATAAATCAATAAATAAAATATCTACCTTTTTAAAATTCAACTGGTCCACTTCAACAAAAGCACCATCTTCCGCTTCCCCTACTACTTCCCCAAGATCCTCATCTTCGATAATTTGTGATAGCATAGAGCGAAATACTTCATCATCGTCTATGATGTAATAAAACATCCAATCACCCTTCCCTGGTTAAACTAGACTCAGGTAACCATACGACAAACTTACATCCTCTTTCATCTTCTCCATCCTGAAGAGTCACTTCTCCGCCTAGTTCTGTAACCATCTCTTTTATGTATGACAAACCTATTCCCGTTGATGGTGTACCTGTCTGATCATACTTCGAAGTAAATCCCGGTTTAAATACTAACTCTTTATATTTTTGTGCAATACCAGGACCATTATCTATTACTTCAAACATTACATTTTCTTCTTGTTTATAGCTGTTTATTACAATCGCACCAACACCCTCTATTGCTTCAACAGCATTGGCAACTAAATTATTTAAAATCGACAATACAGTATAAACATGATATTCCCCATGCTCACCTTCTATATTTTTAGAAAATGTTATCTCTTTCCCTAATAACTGAGCGTATTTCTCATTTATCCTAACAATCATTTCTGTCAACTCATGACCTTCTATGTATTCAGAAAGATTTTTATCTAATAAAAGCTTTGATAATCCCGCAAAAATTCTTTGGTTATCTTTTTTTATTTCATGTACTTCCCCAGCAATTTTCAATGCTTTTTTACTTTGCACTTCTATACCACTAGAACCATTACTAGCTTGTAAATTTCGATATAATTGATATGCTTCTTGTGTAATTAATTCTGCATTTTGAAGTGTCTTTTTTAAATGAACAGATTCCACATATAAATTAGAAAGATGCATCAACATCTTTTCATTTTCTTTCCGAACTTGCGCTTCTTTTAATTTCGTTTCATATAAACTCATCATATTTAAGAAACCAAGGGCAAAGAAACTTCGAAAAACTGCGATAATAATCAATTTATTTATTTCGGAAATCATGATCGTTGTACCAAGTACTAAAACATGATAAAAAGCTAGTTCTGACATACTTGCTACAATCTCAATTGTAATCCCAAGACATCCAATTACAATTGGTCTTTGATGGAATTTATTTACCCTACATAACGAAAAAAGACTTCCATAAACAAAATAATAAAAAAAGACTGGATAACGCAAATAAAAAGAATCCATTACCTGAAAAGAACCTTGTAACATCCAATCAATACAAACCCGAAATCCTACTACAGATACTCCAACAAGTAGACCGACTACAGCAGCCGGTATTTTACGTAAAAACAATAGTAAAAAGAAAAAAATTGGTGTTCCAAAACTCACGCGAAATGTATCATTAAACGGGTGAAAATTCAGCTCACCAGCAATAGGAACAACGACCATTAAAATAATTAAAAGGGACATATCTTTTTTCCATAATTGATTCCAATTCAAAGATGTCACTTCCCATTTATGAAATATGTTTATTCAAAAATTAAAACAGGAAAGCCCGCTTATGATATAAACGGGCTTTATTTCTATATTGTTACCTTTTCTACTGCTTTTACTTGGCGATATTCAGGTTGCCACATTGCTTCTTTCACAGCTTTTCTGATATCGTTATCACTGAGTTCCTCACGAGCAACCCCTTCAGCAACCGCTGCTTTGGCTACTTCAACCGCTACTATCTCTGAGATGTTACGCAACTCTTCTACTTCTGGAAGAATTGGTGCTCCTGGCTGACTTGTATCTACCATGCTTGCTACTGCTTCTGCAGCTGCTGCAAACATACCATCTGTCATTACACTTGCGCGAACAACAATTGTTCCAAGACCAAGACCTGGGAAGATAAGCGCATTATTTGATTGTCCGATTACATACGTTACACCGTCATATGTCACTGGCTCAAATGGACTACCTGTTGCTACAAGTGCTCGTCCTTCTGTCCAACTTATCAAATCGACCGGCTTTGCTTCTGCAAGTGGTGTTGGATTCGACATTGGTAAAATGATCGGTCTT
Source organism: Bacillus sp. AFS023182 (assembly GCF_002560575.1). Taxonomy (NCBI): domain Bacteria; kingdom Bacillati; phylum Bacillota; class Bacilli; order Caryophanales; family Bacillaceae; genus Bacillus; species Bacillus sp. AFS023182. The sequence continues at coordinate 35,170 of NZ_NTRO01000003.1, forward strand.
TCTACATGAGAAGCCATTTCTTTTACAATTTCCTCTGTAAATGCACCCGCAACAGTTGATGTACCAATTAAAATTGTTGGTTTTACATGTTTAACAACTTCTGCAAGTCCAACTACTTCACTTTGTTCCCACTCGTTCACTTCAGATTCCTTACGCGCATATGGACGCTGGAAATCAAGAAGATCTCCCATATTATCTGTAATTAAGCCGTTACGGTCAATACACCAGAAACGCTCATTTGCTTCCTGCTCTGATAAACCAGCACGAATCATTGCATCTCGTACTTGATCTGCAATTCCAATTCCAGCTGTTCCAGCACCAAATACTACAACGCGATGTTCACATAAAGGGACACTAGAAGCTTTCACTGCTGATAATACAGCTGCAAGTGAAACAGCACCAGTTCCTTGAATATCATCATTAAATGTACATACATGATTACGATATTTATCTAAAATTCGACGTGCATTACGTGAGCTAAAGTCTTCCCAATGTAGTAACGCTTTCGGAAACTTATTACATACGGCCTTTACAAATGTATCGATAAATGCGTCATAAGCTTCACCAGTTACACGAGGGTGACGATTTCCGATATAAAACGGATTATTTAATAGATCCTCACGGTTCGTTCCAACATCTAAAATAACAGGTAATACCCGACTAGGATCGATTCCAACTGCTGCTGTATAAACTGCTAACTTCCCAATAGCAATATTAATACCACCAACGCCCCAGTCACCAATTCCTAATATTCCTTCACCATCAGTTACAACGACTAAGTCGATATTTTCAGCTGTTGCACCAATATTAGAAAACGCTTCTTCTATACCAGAAGGATCATTAATGGATAAATACACTCCACGTGGTTTACGATACTCATGACTATATCTTTGAATTGCTACACCAACAGTTGGCGTATACACAATTGGAAGCATCTCACGTAAATGATCTGTTAGTAAGCGATAAAATAACACTTCATTACGATCATGTAATGCTGTTAAATATACGTTTTTTAATAAATCGTCTGGCTGTGAACAAAACTGCTTATACGCACGGCGTGCTTGTTCATCCAATGTTAATACCGCAGGTGGTAATAACCCTTTTAATCCTAGTTCTTCTCTTTCTTCTTTCGTGAAAGCGACACCTTTATTTAAAATTGGCGTTGCTAATACTTCTACTCCTCTTAATGTTGTTTCTAATGTCCCATTAGAGGAAACTGTAAATTTACTCATACAATCCCTACCTTTTATCCCACTATTCACTGGCAAATAAAACCTCTATTGATTAAAGTTTCACCATATACCATTTCTATATTGTAAACAAAAAAGAGGGGAATGTCCCCTCTTCTTTTAATTTTTCTTTAGAAGAGTTGCTCCCGCAATCCCCGGATGTGTCATTTCAAACGGATCTAAAATTAAATCTAGTTCTTCTTGCGATAGTACACCATTTTTCACACAAAGTTCTCTGACAGACTGTCCAGTTGCAATTGCTTCTTTCGCAACACGAGCCGCTGCCTCATATCCAATATGCGGATTAACAGCTGTAATCACTCCAACACTTTTCTCAACATATTCTTTCAGGCGTTCTTCATTTGCTTCAATACCTTTTAGACAATTATCTGTGAAGGCACGGAAACCGTTATTCATTATGCTAATCGATTGAAGTAAGTTAAAAACAAGTACTGGCTCCATAACATTTAGTTCTAATTGACCCGCTTCTGAAGCAAGGCAAATTGTATGATCATTACCGATTACTTGGAACGCGATTTGGTTAATCACTTCTGGCATAACAGGGTTTACTTTTCCTGGCATAATAGATGAACCTGGTTGACGAGCTGGAAGCATAATTTCTGCAAGCCCAACACGTGGCCCAGATGCCATTAGACGAAGGTCATTCGCAATTTTAGACATATTCATCATACATACTTTTAGGGCTGCTGACACTTCTGTATATGCATCTGTATTTTGCGTTGCATCTACTAAATCTTCCGCTCCAACAAGAGGTAATCCACTGATTGATGCTAAATGTTTCACTACTGATTCAATGTATTCAGGATCTGCATTTAATCCTGTACCAACTGCTGTCGCTCCCATATTTACTTCATATAAATGTTGACGTGATTGCTGAATTCGCTTTATATCACGTTCGATTACACGAGCGTATGCTTTAAACTCCTGTCCAAGACGAATTGGTACAGCGTCTTGTAAATGCGTACGTCCCATTTTAATCACATGATCAAATTGCTCCGCTTTTAATTCAAATACATCATGCATATAACCGATTGTTTGTAATAACTCTTCTAGTGCATTTAGTGTCGCAATATGAATTGCTGTTGGGAATGCATCATTCGTTGACTGCGCCATATTCACGTGACTATTTGGACTAACATAATGATAGTCTCCCTTTTCCATCTCTAATAATTCAAGGGCACGATTAGCAATGACTTCATTTGCATTCATATTCATAGAAGTTCCTGCTCCGCCTTGGATTGGGTCAACAATAAAATGCTCATGCCATTTTCCGTCCAAAATTTCTTGTGCGGCTTCTGCAATAGCACCGCCTTTGTCTAATTCCAATCGTCCTACATCTGTGTTCGCAAGTGCCGCTGCTTTTTTAACAATCGCAAAGGCTTTAATTAAACCTTCATGAATTTTATAACCTGTAATTGGAAAGTTCTCTACAGCACGCATTGTTTGAACTCCATAATAAGCATGCATTGGTACTTCTTTTTCACCTAAAAAATCTTTTTCAATTCGAACATCTTTTGTAGTTTCAGTTAATGTTGCCACCATAACTCACTCCTCATCCATTTCTTATGCTGCTTCTGTTTGTTTGACAGTTTCTACATATTGTTTTGCTTTCTCATGATCAAATTCGCCTTCCCATTTTGACAATACAATAGCTGCTAATGCATTCCCTAACACATTGACGGATGAGCGAATCATATCTAAAATACGGTCGATACCAGCAATTAAAGCGATACCTTCAAGCGGTAGTCCCATAGATCCTAATGTTGCAAGTACAACAACAAATGAAGCACCTGGTACCCCTGCCATACCTTTTGATGTTAACATTAAAACAAATAACAATGTAATTTGTTCCGTTATCGACATGTGTACACCATACATTTGTGCGACGAATAATGCCGCCAACGCTTGATAAATTGCTGATCCTGTTAAGTTAAATGTATAACCTGTTGGAATAACGAAAGAAGCAACTGCCTTCGGACAACCGAACTCTTCCATTTTTCTCATTATATTAGGTAAAACAGCTTCTGAACTTGCTGTCGTAAACGAAAGAATAAGTTCTTCTTTTAAAACTTTCATTAATGTGAAAATGTTTACTCCTACCATACGTGCATTAATACCTAATACAACAATAACAAATAGTATAACAGTTACATACACAGCTAGCACTAATTTTCCTAAAGGAAGTAGTGTTGCCACACCGAATTTTGCAACCGTAACAGCAATTAATGCAAATACACCGAATGGTGCAAACTTCATAACCTGATTTGTAACCCAAAACATCGCTTCGAGCACACCTTCAAAGAAATTAAACACCGGTTTTCCTTTTTCTCCAATTGCTGCAACTCCTAAACCAAACAACACAGAGAAGAAAATAATTGGTAATAAATCTCCTTGTGCAATTGATTCAAATACATTCTTTGGTACAATGTGAACAATCGTTTCTGCAAAACCTTTTTTCTCTGTTGCATCAGCCGTCTGCTTGTATGATGAAATATCAGTTTGCTGTAAGTTATTCATATCAACGCCCGTTCCTGGATGGAACAGGTTCGCTGCAATTAATCCCATTAAGATTGCAATTGTTGTGATAATTTCAAAATAGAGAATTGTCTTTCCGCCTAATTTCCCAAGCTTTTTCATATCCCCTACACCAGCTACTGCAACAATCAGTGCAGAAATAACGATTGGTACTACAATCATTTTAATTAAATGAATAAATATATCTCCAATTGGTGTGATATAAGAAATTGCTGTTTTATTGCCATAAAAGATTGCCCCTACTACAATCCCTAAAACAAGCGCAACAAAAATCTGTGTTGCTAATCCGAATTTTTTCATATATTTTCATCCCTTCATGCGAACGCTTTCAATTTGTATTTATAAAAGCTTAATCACATGATATAAGTAAACCTACAAAATCAGACAAAAACCTACAGGTTCGTCACAAAAAATTCGAATTTTTTTCTTCATTTTTTCATTGACATCCCTTGAAGATAAAAATGAAAATAACATTACTGAATTGTCTGGTTTCTTTATATAATCTAAAAGATAAGTTTATTTAACATAACTAATGTGAAAAGGAGTGGATGTTATGAAGAACCATACGAAAGGTTTCCTTATAACTCTTCCTTTTCTATTTCATTTTCTCGCAAAGGAGCAAAGGCATTCGCCTCTGCTCTTTTTTTATTACAACTTCATACACTTCTAACATACAGAATAGTGCCACATGAGCAAAACAATTAGGTTAGGAATAAACTACCTATAAGAACCCCATATGATGAGGATGAATTCTCAGTGATGGTTCCGGACTCACTGAAAAAACTTTGCTTTAAATAAGGAGTGACGATAATGAAACCATACAATCGCGTTTTAATTAAACTCAGCGGCGGCGCTCTAGCTGATCCAGATGGAAATAGTTTTGGTTCCAAACGTCTAGAACATATCGCAAGTGAGATTTTATCAATTGTCGATTTAGGTATTGAAGTTTCTCTTGTCGTTGGCGGTGGTAACATTTTCAGAGGCAACTTAGCTGAGGAATGGGGGATTGACCGCGTGGAAGCGGATAATATAGGGACATTAGGGACAATTATGAATAGTTTAATGTTACGCGGCGTGCTCACAAGTAAAACAGGTAAAGAAGTGCGTGTTATGACATCTATCCCGTTTACAGCGGTGGCAGAGCCCTATATTCGTTTACGGGCCGTTCACCATTTAGAAAAAGGATATATCGTCATCTTTGGCGGCGGAAACGGGCAACCGTTCGTTACAACAGATTACCCAAGCGTCCAGCGCGCAATTGAAATGAATAGCGATGCGATTTTAGTTGCAAAACAAGGTGTAGATGGCGTTTTCACAAGTGACCCAAAACGAAATAAGTCAGCAAAAATGTATCGCTATTTAAATTATAATGATGTCGTTCGGAATAATATAAAAGTGATGGACCAATCAGCCTTATTACTTGCACGTGACTACCACTTACCTGCTCATGTTTTTAATTTCGATGAACCAGGAGTTATGAGGAAAATATGTTTAGGTGAGCATATTGGCACGTTAATTAATCATGAATTAACAGAACTCGTAGACGAAAAATGACTTTTTCTAGAATAAACAAAACTTTGACTTTAAAAATAGGTGCGGTCTTTGCCGCACCTTACTCTTTCTAAAAAGTATTACCTTAACAACATAATAAACAGCATCCTATTATCCACTATTCATGAAACGCCCTTCTAATAACCGCTATCAATACCATCGCTACAATCACAAACTTTGAAATACAATATTATTTCATTTACTATTTAAATTCCGCACCCAACAATAGAACTATTTTACACACATCCCACATTCATCTTTATTATAAATAGTAATTAAACAGCCATGCTATTCTTTCTTTACACTTCTCTAAAAATGATAAATGATTAAAAAATGATGAAGTCATTTCTTTTGAATCTTGAAAATCCCGTTCTAACACACGATTCATTTGTTGAATCACCGGACCATCATATATATAGAAATCCACCTCATCATTTATATGAAAACTGCGTGAAGTAAAGTTTGTTGTTCCAATCACCATCGTTTCATTATCAATAAGTATTAATTTCCCATGGAACATCCCCTTTTTATAACCATATACAATAATTCCGTTCTCTATCGATTTACGAATATACGGATATGCCGCTTCTTTTATAAGTGGAACATCCGGTTTGTAAGACCATAGTACCTTTACAGAGACACCATGATTTCGCGCCTGGATTAAAGCGTTCATGATTTCTTTATCTCGAGGGATAAAATACGGGGTGGCAATTACAATAGAATGTTTGGCCCTCTTTATTAATTCGATGTACTTTGCAACAACTCCATGTCCATTATAACTAGACATAGTATGTAATGTTTTCCCTGTAACAACCGGCTGAATCGTTCGCTTAATTTCTATCGGAGTATCTCGTTTCCAATCTAACACAAACTGTTCCTCTAAATCTGTTACTCCTTCTCCTTGTAATCGTATATGGTAATCTCTCCAATATCCAAAGCGCTTTTCCTCTCCTAAATATTCATTACCTATGTTAAAGCCGCCTGTATACCCTATCTTTCCATCTATCGTTGTAATACGGCGATGATTGCGGTGATGAAGTGAATAAAAAAAGAATGGGAACTCCGGTTTCCTACTGTATGTAAAATGTACGCCACTTGCTTGTAATTCCTTCTTCAGCTTTCTTTGGAACGATAAATCATTAATCCAATCGACCGATAAGTATACTTGTACTCCTTCTTCAGCTTTTTCTTTTAATAAATTTAAGAAAGTATGGCTACTTTTATCATCCGAAATAATATAAAAATAAGTAAAAATAGAATGCTTTGCTTCTTTTATATCGGAAAATAACTGATGATATAGCGATCTCCCCTCTACATATAATTGAAAATCACTATAATGAGGAGCATAGTCTTTCCGTTGGTTTTTATCAGCTTCCATTTTCCTTCCCAGTGTTACATCAATATGCATCCAAACAATTAGAAAAATTACTATGCTAATGATAATAGAAATAATACGTAATATCTTTTTCACCATTTTGTTTTCCTTCCGCACAAAATAATTGTCTTCAGATAGTATTTCAATAGAGATTATATTTTATGAACAATTACAAAAAAGGATGTGGCATCATGCCACATCCCCATTTATTACATAAAATTTCTCGCATCATTATTTCGGCCAAACTTATAAATGGCAATTAAGAAGAACGCAATTGCAAAGGCGAACAAAATTAAAATGTTTAAATACAAATCAGAAAACGGTGTCCCTTGCTGTAATTCTCCTATTGTATCTAATAACCAGCGCTGAGGAAGAAAATCAGCTATTTTTTGCACAGATGCCGGCATAATTTCAAATGGAAAGAAGCATCCCGCTAACAAACATGTTGGTGTAATAATGATATTCTGCATTGCATTAGCAGAAGCTGAATTCTTAGCAAATGACACAACAGCTAACGATAAACCAATTGCAATTAAACCAAATATCATCAGTACTCCAATCATAACAAGTAAAGGCATATTTGTATCAATATGAAATACATTAGTCATAAACAGTACCGTTACAATGATTTGTACCATCATGATAACCATATTAACAGCAATGTTAGATAATATATATTTCTTCCCATCTATCGGTGTTGATAATAATCGGAAATACGTTCTATTCTCTTTTTCTTTCAAAATCCGTTCTGAAAAACCCACTGCCGAAACCAACATAAACATAATGAGATAACCAACTGTTTGATTCGTCATATCTTTATTTTTTGAAGTATCTTGAAGTGTCTCAGCTTTTACCTTAAATGAACTTTTTTGATAACCCGCATACATCTTATCAAACGTACTTTGATCCCTTTGTGCTACTTTACTAATTGCAGTTATATTATCAATATAATTATACAAATACGATTTTATAAACTCTGTTACTTGAGCACCTTTAATCGAGAAAATTTGAATATGACTCGGCCTACCATCTCGAACACTTTGCGAAAAACCTGAATTTAACGTAATCACTCCATCAAGTTTTTTGGAAGTAAGCTTTTCTTTTACTTCTGATTCCTTAATCTTACTTACTTTCACATGATTTAGCCCCTCTAGAAACTTTACGGTATCATTTGCTATATAATGATTTTCATTATTTACAACCCCAATACGCAGTGTACCTTGCCCTGCATTTCCGTATATTAAAAATGCCATTAACGCCCCTACTATTGGCAATCCAATAATAAGAAATAACCCTTTTTTATTCTTCAAAAGTACAGATATCGTTTTTTGTATGAGCCATAAAATATCTTTCATGTTATAGCCCCTCCCGTCTGCGTAATGCGATAATCGCAATCAATAAAAAGAGTGCAGAAATTCCAAGGTTTAAAAAGATTACCGGAAGTGCCGCTCCTACTTCATTCGCATAAATAATTTTCATAATCGCTGTATTCGCCCATGTTAATGGTGATAAATTTGTAATCATATTTTCTTCAACTACGAAATACGCCCCTCCAAAAATAGAAGCTAATTGTACAACAATCATAATAACCGCTTTAGATGCCTCACCTGTTTTCGTAATATATCCAATCCCTAATCCGAAGCTAATCGCAAGGAATACTTCTGTTAGTAAAATAAGAAAAACTACTCCAAGATGGTCACCCCAATTTGCACCATAAACAAATTTACTAAAGAAAACGACGAAAAGCAGACAGAGTGTATTTGCTACAAGACTACCAAGTATCTTTCCAATAAAAATTTCAGCTTTACTAACGGGTGCAGCAATTAAACGATCTCCCGTTTTTCGTAATCGCTCTCCGCGAATCAGGTAGCTTGCTCCCATCGCTCCATACAAGGCAATCATTGTCGTCATCGCAATTGCATAATAGTCCATAGAACTTGGCTTCTTAGCAGCTTGTAAAGATGTCTCTTTTATATAATCATCATGATTTCCACTTGAAATAACTGTACTAACTTTCCCTGGGTCTACTTGCGCAACTTCCACCGCTACGTTGTACTTATCGACGAATGTAGTAAGCATCCCTTCAACGATACTTCCGTCAATACTATTCCGATCACTCTCATATAATTTCACGCCGTTTTGATTCATTTCTACATAGCCAGCATATTTATTTTGTTTCACTTCTTCTATTCCATCTACATCCTTTGCTGCTTTTTTAAAGTGAATGCCCGATTTTCCTGTTTCCTTTATCAATGTTTCAAAGGCCTGAGAGAACTTACCACCTACTTCATCTTTGTATAAAATCTGGATATTTTTAACAGAAAGATTATCATTATTAAATGCATTGGTTAAAGCAGTACCCAAAATAAGCATAAGCATAACCGGGAATGCTAGCATAGACACTAACGTTTTTATATCTCGAAAGTCACTTTTGATTTCCTTTATGGCTATATTGAAGATGTTCAATCGATGAACCTCCCTTTTTTTGCTAATAACTCTTATTTATCCCGTAGATTTCTTCCTGTCAATGTCAAGAATACTGTTTCTAAGTTAGGTGCTTGCTCTTCAAGTGAACGTATTTCTATATCATTATTGATAAAATGCTGAACGATTTTGTTTAAGTTGTTGACCCCTGTATCCGAATTCACTTTAATTACGTTTTCTTCTATTTGAATAGCCTTAACACCACTAATTTCTTTTAATTGATTCACATCTATATTTTCAACTGACTTTACTTCAACCCAAACATCTTTTGTATCTGTAATAATAGCTTTCAATTGTTCTTTCGTACCTTCTGCAATAATTTTCCCGTGATCCACAATTGCAATTTTCGTACAAATCTCTTCTACTTCCTCCATGTAGTGACTCGTATAAATAATGGTGCTACCCATTTCATTTAATTTCCGTACAGACTGAAGAATATAGTTTCTTGACTGCGGATCAATTCCAACTGTCGGCTCATCCATAATAATTAACTTCGGATGATGCGCAATGGCACAAGCAATGTTAAGTCTTCGTTTCATCCCACCCGAAAAGTTCTTTGGATAACTTTTATGTTTATCACTTAGTCCTACAAACTGCAGTGCTTCTTCTACTCTCGCTTTTAATTCTGCCCCTCGTAACCCATACAAACCCGCAAAGAATTTCACATTTTCATAGGTGGTTAACTCCTCATAGATTGCTATATCTTGCGGTACAATTCCAATATTCATTTTTGCAAATCGATTATGTTTCTCTATACTTTTTCCTAGTATACTAATCTCACCTTCATTACTTCTTAACAATCCAGCAATCATATTAATTGTTGTACTTTTACCAGCACCGTTTGATCCTAAAAACCCAAATATCTCTCCTTCTTTAATAGCTAAAGACATATTATCTACTGCGATGAAATCACCAAATTTTTTCGTTAAATTTTTTATTTCTAATGCGTTCATCATTTCACCCCTATCTCAGTTTCTCTGCTGTTATTATAAACAAAAAGAATGAACCTGCTCAGTGCAGAAGTTCATTCTTTTCACATGAGAATATTCACTTTTTTCATATGAGATCCTTCATCTCAATCATGCCATTATTGAATCGGCAATAACATTGTTACCGAAAATCCGCTTGTACCATCTACAATAATCTTCCCGTTTATGGATGCTGTTCGTTCCTCCATCCCAATAATACCGAGGCCTTTCTTCACAAGATGCGCTCCTTTTCCATTGTCTTTCACTTGCACCTTTACCACCTTGTTAAGTACATGAATATCTATTGAAATAACCGTTGCCTCTGCATATTTCATTGCATTTGTTAATGCTTCCGTTACATTTTCTCCAATGACCTTCCATTGAATTGGAGAAATCGTATCTAAATTCCCTTTATACACAAATGGAATTTTTATTTCATGCTTACTCGCAAATTCATCTATGAATAATTTCATGCGATGAATTCCAATCTGCTCAGTTGGCGGTTTCATGTTCTTTAGTGTAATCCTAATACTTTCGATTCCACCCTTAGAAATATCAATAGCATTTTGAAGTAATTCGGTAGCTTTTTCTTTATCAATTTCCATTAATCTCTTTGCTGCTTCCGTTTGAATTAAAGCTCCTGTCATGGAGTGACCAATCTTATCATGAATTTCTTGTGATAATCGATTTCGTTCTTCTAACTTAAATGTGTATTCTGATTGCCTTATGTATTCTTTATTTTCATTTAAACTTTTTGTGAGCCGTTGCATATCTTTTCGCATCTTATCATTTTGCATCTCAAACTTTAATAAACGAGCTATGTAAAGATCTGCCATCGTTAAAACAAGAAAACAAAATGCAGTAATGAGTCCATATGTCATTCGAACACTTTCATCTGTAAAAACAATAGGGATGATCATAATGAAAAAGAGCGGCCATTTCTTTTCTATGTAATAAGATACAATTTCGTATAAGTTCAAGGGTAAAAACAAAATAAAATACGGATGAATCCTCCATGTAAACAAAATTATAATGCCAATTGATATTCCGATTAATATTTTCTTATAAGCATCTTTTTTAAAAATAGAAATTGTCACGTTTACACAAAAGTACGCAAGCAAAGTAAATATAACCCATGGTAAATTCGTAACATTTGAGTGAATATAACTGAACACTATATATAAGAAGACAATTAATTTACTTACAATTAACCAAAACTCCATAAAATCAGTCTACTTTCCCTGTTAAATAGTAAATCGCAATTTGTGTCCGGTGCTCAAGACCTGTTTTCCCTAAAATAGACGTAATATAATTTGCAATTGTTCCTTCTGATATGAAGAGTCGCTTTGAAATTTCTTTATTAGAGAACCCTTTTGCAATTAATGCAATAATGCTAAGTTCCCTCTCTGTGAAAAGAGTCTTATCTATTTTTGAAGCCTCTTCTTTATTTTCCAGTAAATTAGACTTAATTTTATCTAGTACTACGTCTTGCATAACAGTTTGCCCGTTATATACTCCCTTTATCGCATCACGAATGCGCTCTGGATCATTATTTTTTAACAAATAGCCTTTCGCCCCGTTCTTTACTGCCTCCAAAATATACTCATCATCATCAAATGTCGTTAAAATAAGCGGCTTCGTTTTTGTTTCCTCACAAATTAACTTTGTCGCCTCCACGCCATTCATATTTGGCATCCGAACATCTAAAAGCGCAATATCTACATCATGTTTTTTACAATAAGATAAAGCTTCTTGCCCATCATTTACCGTTTCTAACACTTCAAACTCTTCGTATGTACTTAAAATAATCTTCATGCCCTCTCTAATAAACGAGTTATCATCGGCTATTAATATTTTTATTTTCATGTTTGTTAGTAGATACCTTCCCCTCTACTAGCATTCACATCCTTTCATTTCCCATTCTGTACTTCCTTACAGATTGTATTATATATATGAAATAGCTCTACTTAAAAAGAATTATACAAAATAAGAAAAACACCTTCACGATAAACCGAAGATGTTCTCTTTTTCAATACTACATATACAACTATAAAACCGCCTTTATTCCTTCCAAAACCAATCCAATCATAAAACCACAAACAGCACCATTCACACGGATCCACTGCAAATCTTTCCCAACATTATTTTCAATCATTTCAATTAATGTTTTATCATCTAATTTATCAAGATTTTCTTGTACAAGCTTTCCAATCTTGGAATGATTGTTTTCAACAAGATTTACAATCTGCTTTTGCAACCAGTTTTCCATTTTTCGAACTGTTACTGGATCTTCTTTCACCTTGTTCATTTGTTTTGTTAAAAATGGAAGAAGATATTGATTTGCAAACTCTTCTTTTTTAATAAAAATGACTGCTCTTTCCTGCGCTTGTCCTAACAATTCTTTTATCTTGTCAGCCGCATCCCAATTTGTGATCCAACTTTCTTTCCAATTCTCTAACTCCTGTAATACCGCTTCATTTTCCTTAACACGAATAAGTTCTTGGCGAATTTTCATTAATATAAGTTGTCTCGTACTATTATCAGGATCCTGTAAACTACTAATATTGCTAATTACAAACTTCTGCAAAATGCTGCCGATTTTTTCTTCATCTACAATATTCATGAAGGATTTAAGTGTAAACTGCAAGAAGCCATCCACTTTTATATTTTCCATCGCTTTCATTCCTAAGCTTCCAAGCTGATATCGAGCCTCATCTTGAGCCGTCCACTCTTTCGCTTTGACTAACATATAATCAAGTGTCTTTTCATCGTATTCTTGTACGACTAATTGATCAATAAGGACTTGCAATATATTTCCTGTATTAATCGTATATAAATATGTTTTTAATTCTTTCTCAATGACACTAGCTAACTTTTCAGTATCAATTTGAAGAATTGCTTTTTCAGCAATTGTAACAATCCCTTTTTTCACGCTATCAGATTGCAGCTCTCTTTCTGCAATCTGTAACACCATTTGTGCTAGCTGCATTTCTTTCACTTTACTTGTAATACTGTCCTTCGTCAGCCACTCATTTTCTAAAGTAGTGATGAGTCCTTTTGTTACTCGTTTCCGATTTTTAGGCAATAAAGCTGTGTGCGGAATTGGAATACCCATCGGATGGCGAAACAGGGCTGTAACGGCAAACCAGTCGGCAAGTCCCCCTACTAACCCCGCTTCAAATCCGCCCTGTGCAATTGCACCTATCATTGAGCCTTGGAATGGAATAGTTGCTGCAAAGCCAATTCCCATCACCCCAAGTGAAATACCCGCTAAATATTTTGATTGTAATGACATTGTATATACACATCCTCTTGTTATGTAAGCTAAATCTTACTATTTCGAAATAAGCTCCTATTGTTACATCCTGACTGCACAAAATCCTATATCTATACTATAATGAACTACACTAAAAATAACAAAAAAATTTCAAATAAAAAACACGAGGTGAAACTCTCCTCGTGTTAAATGACTTCTACTTTTCTTGCTCTAAATTCAATCCTTTTTGATAGTATTTTGACATCTCATCTTTAGGAACCATGCTTCCACCTGTTCCCCAAATAATATGTGTACCCTTATGCATTTTTTCTGTTAAATTATGCTTCAGTAAATAATCCGTTCCTTCTTTACATAATTTCATTGGTCCTATCATCCCTGCTAGTGCAGACGGTTCTAAATGAATCCCTACTGTATCGGCTAGTTTCTTTAACAGTTTATACAACTGTTCATCGCTAATCGTATAATTACCACTTAAAAATGGCTCCATAGTTTTACCAACAAATCCAGATGGTCTTCCTACAGCAAGTCCATCCGCGTCCGTTACATTATCAATACCAACATCTTGTACAGAGATTTTATCATGAAGTCCAGTCATTAAACCGAGTAGCATACAAGGAGAATGAGTAGGTTCTGCGAAGAAAATGTGTACATTATCTTGGTACAATAATTTCAAACCAAAAGCTACTCCCCCTGGGCCACCACCTACTCCGCACGGAAGATAAACAAACAAAGGTTGATTTTCATCTACTGTTATCTCTAACTCTTCCAATTGTTTTTTCAATCTGGACGCCGCTACTGCGTATCCTAAAAATAGGTCATGGGAATTTTCATCATCCACAAAATAACAAGTAGGATCCCCCTCTGCTTGAATTCGGCCTTCCTCTACTGCTTTGCTATAATCAGCTTCATACTCAATAACTTTGACATTTTTGCTTCTAAGCAAGTCTTTTTTCCATTGTTTTGCATCAGCTGACATATGAACAGACACATTAAAACCTAACTTTGCACTCATGATACCAATGCTAAGCCCTAAATTTCCTGTTGATCCTACTGCAATGGAGTAATTTGAAAAGAATTTACGAAATTTATCACTATCTAAAATGGAATAATCATCTTGTTGAGTTAATATGTTTTGTTTAATAGCTAGATCTTCGGCATGTTTAAGAATTTCATAAATCCCGCCCCTTGCTTTAATAGATCCTGATATAGGAAGGTGGCTATCACACTTTAGCAATAATTCCCCTGATATAGATTGTTGATAATCCTGCTCTAAAGCTTGTTTCATAGAAGGGATTTTCACTAAAGGTGATTCTATGATACCGTTCATTTCTTTTGTTTCAGGAAAAACTTTGGCGATATATGGAGCAAAACGTTTCAACCTTTCTTCTGCATCCTTTACATCTTCTTGCGTAAGTGTAGTTTTTTTAATTCCTGTTTGAAATTTTTCGATATTAGGATTGATCCAAAATACTTCCTCCATCGAAATAACCTTGTTTAGTAAAGGATCTTTCTCTTTCCATGTTTGTATGTCTTTGCTTTCAATCTTCTTCATCTGCCTGATCCTCCCAACATTCTTGTAGCAAGCTGAAAAATAAATTATAATTAAATTTATTTTAATACATTTTAACACGAAACCCCTTTTCAGTTAATTTAAATTTACTTTATTTAAATTAAATTTAACACTCTATAAAAGAGAAGCTAGACATCGGTAAAAAAATTGAGAAGTTCAGAAAAATTAAGTTGTATTTAGATGAAGAAGAATATTTATCAGATTTTACCGAAAGAGTACCCCTACTTCAAACGAAGTTAAGTAGGGGAGTATTCATTAGAAGCTGGTGATAGTGTAAAAATACCAGCATATTTACAACATAAATGGGAAAACACTTGTAGTCAAAATGCAGTTGTTTTATTTTCAGTTACTCAACAATCGAGTTCGTTTGTTGAATAAAAAGTACAAGGAGAATACATCCCTAATATATATTCTCCTTTATTTTAAATTAACAAGAGAAATATTCACCTATGTTTTTACTACGCTATCCCGCTATTCAAGAATGATGCTACTAAAAACCTCAACAAAAGCAAAGGTATTCTTTTGGAAACACCCCACACTAATTAAAATTCCACTTTATGGTATTGCAAGAAATTCAGCAATCGGCCCAAGTGCGAGTACTGGTAAAAATGTTAGAACACCTACTATTAATATAGTACCTAGTAAAATCCCGCCAAATAACCGATCATCCGTCTGAAAGGTTCCTATGGTCTCAGGTACAACCTTTTTCCTTTTGAGTCCCACCGCGACGGCAAGCATTGTAATTACACCTAAATATCTACCAATATACATAACAATTCCCGTTGAAAGATTCCAATAAGGTGTGTTATCTCTTAATCCTTCAAACCCAGATCCGTTGTTAACAGCAGACGACGTGTATTCATATATAATTTGTGTTAAACCATGAAAACCTGGATTAGAAATTGCATCTGTTCCTAGATTCGTAGAAAATGCAATTGCTGCAGCTCCAAGAATAAGTAACGGCTGAGACACAATCGTGATTGCTATTAACTTCATTTCTTTTCCTTCTATCTTTTTGTTAAGAAACTCCGGTGTACGCCCCACCATTAATCCGGCTAGAAACACAGCAATCATTGCATACATGACGACATTCATAAACCCAAGTCCAATTCCTCCAAACACGGTACCTAAAAGCATGTTTATAAGTGGAACCATTCCACCAATCGGTGTCAAAGTATCATGCGTTGTATTAACACCGCCTGTTCCAGAGGCGCTTGTAACGGTTGCATATAAAGCAGAAGATATGACGCCAAGACGAGTTTCTTTTCCTTCCATATTTCCTTGTGAACTTTCTATCCCTAATTGATTTAACAATGCATTCCCCTTCAATTCAAATATAGCAAGCGTACAGAATCCAATAATAAACAGAATGAACATCGATATAAAAAACATTCTACCTTGCTTTTGATTACCGACCATTCTTCCGTATACAAATGGAAAGGCCATTGGGATTAACATTTGTAACATCATTTGTAACACATTACTTATCATATTGGGATTTTCAAAAGGATGAGCAGAAACTGTTCCAAAAAACCCCCCTCCATTGTCACCAAGTTCTTTAATGGAAAGTAAAGATGCTACTGGTCCACGAGGAATCTCTTGTGTCGTTCCTTCAAACGTTTTCACAACAACTGTTGGATCCAATGTTTGCGGTGTTCCTAAAACCACAAATATTAACGATGTGACAAATGAAATTGGCAATAATATTCTCGTTATAGCTTGTACAAAATCAACAAAGAAATTTCCTATTCTTTTCCCCGCTAGTACACGAATAAACGTAATGCCGATTGCCAATGAAGTTGCAGGTGCTGCAAACATCATAAATGTCACACCTACCATTTGAGAGAAATAGGATAAACTACTTTCTCCCCCATAGTGTTGTAAATTCGCATTTGTCATAAATGTAATCGCTGTATGAAATGCTAATGTTGGTTCTAATCCTAAAAAATGATCAGGGTTCAACGGAAGAATTCCTTGTAATCGAAATATTGAATATACAACCAAAATAAAGAAAAAATTTGTTCCTATTAAACAAAACATATACCGTTTCCAAGTCTGACTATGCCCTTTAATCCCAGCAACTTTAAATAAGATTTTTTCCAGTGGACCAAATACCTTTTGAAATGCTTCCTTACGCTGAAAAGCATTGTATACGTAGTCTCCCATTGGTTTTGCAAAAATTACGAATAGGCCAATTGTAATTAGACTTGTAAGCCAGTTCATCCTCTTTCCCCTTTCTGTTCCCATTACACTATAATTAAATGTAATATTTTTCCACCAAGAGAATAAAAAGAAAACACCAGGTTGCACCTAGTGTTTTTTTACACACAAGTCCCCCCTCTCAAAACGCTGACGAGGTTAGCTGTCGGGTTCGGGCCTTGAGAGTAGCCCTACCTATAAAAGGATTCACCCCTAGTGACGAATGCACAAATTTGGTTCCCCCGCTCCTGAAGTGGATTAAGCGATTTATTATTTGGCTGTAAAATCTACATTGAGCTATTCTGATTGTTAATATACTCCTCTAAATGATGGTTGTAAAGAGAGAGAAAATAAAAAGAAATCGATTCATACAATCTATAAAAATAGCACTGTATGAACAACCGTTCGCACAGTGCTATTTTTATTTTTTCGGAAGCAATATAATACCTATACTAATTGCAATAAAAATAAGTAACTGCTGCACAGACAGACCAAATAATAATGGAACTTGCTCAATTATAAGTGAAATGAATATATGCGCAATCCCTTCTACAAGTAGAAAATAACTCATGTATTTTCTAGTTCCTAATTTCTCGTTTTTTAGCCACAGCCATCCCATTAGGCAGATTGCTATCATAATTTCATACATATATATTGGATGATAGAAAAATTTCGAATCATACACTTTCATTCCCCACGGCATTGTTGTGTTTATACCAACATACTGATGGAATAGAAAATAAGAAATAATCATACTTCCAATCCCAAAAGGAAGTGCATCTAGTAAAACCAAAAGTGAAAAATTAGCCTTTTTACTTCTCCATACAACATATCCACTAGCAATCAAGCAACCCATTATAATGTGTTGGGTACTTCCTACAGCGAGTAACGCTTGCCATGGTGACTGAAAAGCCCACCCTGGATTCAAAATTGTCGGCATAAATTTCCATGTTAGTACGATGATAAAAAATCCATTTGTTACTGTATCCATTATTCCCTCATATGGGATACCTTGACTTTTCATCTTTAATTTCATGAGCACAAGCCCAAATAAACTTCCCACTATGAGAGAAATAGGCTGTACTTTCACCATCCAGTCCATCATCATTAGGATGTCCCCTTTTACTTCTCAATTAATTCTTTAAATTTCTTTTCTAGTTGATCTGGAGGTAATACCCCCCGCGCTTGATCTACAATCACCCCATCTTTATCAACAAAAAACGTTGTTGGCAATGAAACAATTTTATAATCAATCCCTGCCTCTCCATCCATATCTAGTAAAACCGGGAACTTAAATCCAAAACGATCCGCAAACGCCTTCGCTTCTTGTACTGGATCTCCAACCGTTGCATTCACCGCAAAAATTTCGATTTCTCCTTTATATTTATCGTAAAGACGCACTAAGTCTGGTGCTTCCATTTCACATGGCCCACACCATGATGCCCAAAAATTAATAATATACGGTTTTCCTTTTGCATCATTTAATGAGTACAGCTTCCCATCTAGTCCTTTAAGTGTAATTTTCGGTGCTTTAAATCCTACTTGCGGTAATACTTCTTTCTCTTGTAGTGCCTCTTGTTTTGCTTTCCGTTCTTTTTCTTCTTGCTTTGAATTATAAAAATTAAACCCTGCCCATAGTAGTGCTCCTGCAAGAATAATGGTAATTAGTTTTTTCACTTTCTTTCCCCCTATTTTTAAAATCCTGTAAATCCGTCAAATAATTGAATACAAAATGCTGTAATTTTCATCATTTGATTAGATACAAATGAAAGAATCCCCGCGCCTACTGCGTCCATTTTATTCCTCCCACAAAACACTACATAAAGTAGTGTTTTGGGTTAAAAAAAGAGGCTATATGCACTCTCCAATAATAAGTACAAACGAAATGAGAAATAGCCCTATTGTCACATAAACTGAATTTGTATGTAACGGCATACTAAGCCTTATAGATGACGGACTAACAATTTGCTCAATACGCAAATTGATTGCCGTCTTCGCAAAAGAAGCTGTTATAAACGGATTAGATACTGTTTTTATTTTAATTAATTTTAACAATGCACTACCTAATTCAAACGATGATTTCATTTGATCCATCGCATATTTGTCCGCCAATAGCTCCTGATACGTATGGTAACGCTGTAACATATCTTTCAATACCGGAATATACATCATTCCTTCAGCTAACACCGTAAAAAGAAACAATTTTAACGGATCACGATTTTTTTGATGATATTCTTCATGTAATACAATTGCATCAATTTCTTCTTCTGTAAAAGATTGAAATACACCTTCCGAAACAACAATTTTCGGATGAGTGACTCCGATAGTAAATGCTGTAACCTCTAATGATGGTAGCAAATACAATTGTTTTCCTTTTCGAGTAATCATAACTAAATTTCTCTGTAATTTTCGGCTATAGAAAAACTGTTTCCACACTCTTTTCCATACAACTAATATAGTAAATAACAATAATCCGCTCATTATGACACGAATGGTTGATAATTCTTTCATATGTTCTTGCAATTCAAAGAGACAAAACTGCGATAAAAAAAGAGCTTTATTTTCAAAGAAAAATGGATATGTAACGTAGTACACTAACATCCCAAAAAAGAGAATACCAATACTGCTTGCTAACAATATTATTTTTCGTATTTGCCACTTCATCATACTAGTCCTCTTTTTTCAGTTGATTAAGTTTTTCTTCTAACTTCTTTATTAAAGCAGGATCAGCTTGGTCTAGTTCATCTAACATGTGATTCACAACGAAATCACCAAATTCCCCCATTAATTCTTGTGTCATTTTTTTGGTTTGATTTGATAAAAAGGATTCTTTCGTTTGTACAGCACGGTATACACCGCTTCTTTTTACCGTTTGTTTTTGCAAGTGTCCTTTTTCAACTAACCGATTCATCACAGTCATCACTGTATTAAAATTCACAGGAGATTCCTCACTTAGTTTTTGCTGTACTTCTTTAATCGTAATATCCGGAGTACTCCAGATAATCTCCATAATCCTCGCTTCTAATGACCCAAAGAAATGATTTAATCCTTGCTCATTTAACTTATAATTTTGAGTGAACATGCTAATCCTCCTCTGCACTACAAATTGTAGTACACTGAGAATAAAAGGTCAAATATAGAATGATACGAACATGGAAATAAACCCCTTCTTTATTTTAGAACACATTCCCATTTTCATATTTTGTTATAGAAGGAAAGAAACTTCTCTATAGCGAAACTTTATCAATAACAAAAATCTATTAGGTGGTGCTTCATTATGAAGTTAGCTGTAATTGGCGGAGGTTACTTTGAACAAACAGATCATTTCCTTATAAATCAACGACTTATTGAATTAACTGGGAAACAATCTCCAAAAATATTATTTATCCCAACAGCAAGCAATGACGATGAAGGTTATATAAAAGAATTTAGAGAAACATTCGAGAAGCAGTTACAATGTGATGTTCACATTCTACGCTGTATAAAAGAAAGCGTTAGCGAAGATAAAATTAGTGAAATGATACATTTTGCTGATTTTATCTATCTAGGTGGAGGAAATTATATCAATATGCTTGAAAAGTGGAAGGAAAACAAAATAGACGAAAAGTTGATAGAAGCCGTACACAACGGGACATTCATTGCGGGATATAGCGCTGGTGCTATGTGCTGGTTTACAACGGGGCTTCGTTCTAATTATAAAGGAGACGGCTATATGGAAAGCGATGGCTGGAATTTAATAAACAAACACTTCTGTCCACATTACAATCAATCAGATCGAGCAAACGCTTTTCATTTATTCTTACAAAACCGTGCACGTAATACAGAAGGAATCGCTTTAGAAGATAATTGCGCTTTGTATATAACCGAAAACTCCTTTGAAATTATCGGAGATCCAGAGAAAGCCTGGGAGTTCTATATGTTTGATGGAAAACTTATGCGACATCATTTTGATGTAACTTTGAAAAGTTATTTATAAGTTATTTGTACTCATACAAAATATCCCTAAGCTGAAAACTTAGGGATATCTTTCACCTTCTATTCTAACTAACAAGTCGCGTAATCCGTTTCTTTTGCCATGAAAGCTTATAGTATCCGTATTGTAACAGTAAGCTCACAATAAATGCTGCCGGATATCCAACCCATATACCTTTTATACCAAGACTTGTGTGATACGAAAGGTAGTAGGCAACAGGAACTTCCACAAGCCAAATTGATACAACACTGATAACAGTCGGCCATAGTACCGTTCCACTTGCCCGCATTGTCGCACCAATAATTTGCGCATGACCGAAAATTAAATAACTCCATAATGTAATCATGATTAGGCTATGTGCAATTTCAATTGTATTCGGACTTGTTAAAAATAGTGATAAAATCTCTCTTGAGAACAAGTAAATGACAGCGATTAATACACCACCAATAATATAGTTCATTATAATTCCCGCTCGAACAACTTTCTGTAATCGATCAAATTGATTCGCACCAATGGACTGTGCAGCAAAAATGGATACTGTAATTCCAAGACTGACTGCTGGCATTTGTACATAACTTGCCACTTGATTCACAACTCCATAGGCTGCGGTCGCGTCAGAACCGAATCGATTTACAAATGCAATAACTGCAATCTCAGATAACGAAACTAATATCATATTAATACTTGCTGGAATACCAAGGCGTAGTAATAACTTTAATAGTTCCCAATCCATACGAAGATATTTCCGTACTGTTTCATCCAATTGTAATGGATGATTTTTCTTCTTCAAATAAATAAGCATGACAACAAACGTTATAATCGTTGATATGACAGAGGCATAAGCTGCTCCATAAACATCAAGTTTCGGCATTCCTAACCAACCAAAGATAAGAACAGGCAATAATATCATGTTCAACACTGTACTAACAATTAAAAAGTAAAATGGCGTTTTGGAATCTCCTGTACCTCGCATAAATGTTGTATATGCAAAATATAAGAATAAAACTGGCATTGAAATAAATAAAATACGTGCATAGTGGACACTCATACCAATAATGTTTTCCGGTGTTCCCATAAAACGCAGAATATCCATGGTGAATATGCTGCCTACTACTGCTAAAATAGCTCCTAGTATAAATGTGAAGGTAAGCGTTGTACCAACAACTGCTTTTACACGATCTTCGTTACGAGCCCCAAATGCTTGCCCGATTAAAATAGAACTACCCGATCCAATTCCAATTACAAATGAAACAAGTAGAAAGAACAACGGAAAAAACGCAGAAATGGCAGCTAAATCATTTACACCAAGCCATCTTCCTACCACTACCATCCCAAACAATTGTCCAACTGATTGTAATACATTACTTAAAAGCAAAGGAACTAAGAACATGGACATCGATTTCCATATCGGTTTCCCTTCCTTCTCCTGACTCTGTGATTCTGCATCTTCTTGAATGCTATCTGTCGGTGATTTCAAATTTCATTTCCCCTTTTTATTAAGAGCTTGCTCGGTTGTACCCGCGCTCTCCATATGGCTGCAATTCCTGTAGCCACTTCTCTTCTAATTTTTTCAATTCTTCCTTAGCATTAAAATAACCAGTCTCTTTCTTTTTCAAGACTTCTAGCACTTCAAATTCAAAGGCATCTGCACCGTATTGCTTCCAGTCCTCTTGCAATGCTCTATTTGTATGAGAACCTACATTGAGTTCAAATCGCCTCCCACTTATCGTCTTTAAATTCATCGTACTCTCAACGTACATTTTCTGGTTTTTTGTATTTATAATACGATAAATACCCGCTTCAATCTCTATCTCTTTGTATTGCTGTTTTAATTCTGCTCTTCTATTCATTTTCCTTTCCCCTTTCTTATAACTTCACCCAATATTGACTTCCATCAGGCGTTCGATCTAGAAAACCATATTCAATTAAATACCTTCTTAAAGTTACAAAGTCTGGATATACACTTTCCAAAACTTCATTCACTTCTTTTTCGGTGTACTTTTCGTTACTATTAAATTTTTTTATTAAATGACGTAATATAATTAATTTACGTTTTTGTTTTTTCGGAAATTTCACCAGTGGACCGTCTAATCCTTCTGTAAAATGCAACTTTAAGACTTCATCATTTTCTTCTTCCGTAATATTGTACCGATCGTCCACCATCGTAGCTGTTCTATGAATGGGTACAAATTTAGATTGCACTTTTGATTTTTCTTCGGACAGTTGCATCAATGCTAAAAATACTTTCGCTTGCTTCATCCTCTCACGCAATGTGAATCGATGATTACGTATTGTCGACGTGCTTCCCCCATCCAGCTCTTTCACAATTTCTTTATCATTAAATCCCATGTAAAAAAATTGAACCATCTTCTTTTGCAAATCCGTTAAACCTGTATATTTTTTATCCAGATTCAATAAATAGTCAAACATAGATGTATGCTCATTTTGAATGTGTAATTGTACAAACTTCTCGGCTTCATATAAAACCTGATTATCTTGATAAATTACACCTTTTATAAAACTTTCTCCGCATGCTAAACAAGTATATTCTTCTGTGTCCTCTTCAAATATATATCCTTTTTTTAGTTCTTTAATGGAAGCATCCCAAAACTTCTCAGAAATATCATTCATACCAAACAATCCTCCAAACGGTTTATTAAAAACGCAAACAAATCACAATATCGTTTACCCTTACTGAATCATCTTATCACAAACAAAATAAACTTTTCAACAAAGGAATGAACTTGTCAAAAGATAAATGCCCAAACCTGAAAATAATAAATAAATTTATAGTGAAAACCATTTTTGATCACAATAGAAATATAGAATCGTATTTCTATTATGATGCCACTCTCCATCTTCAGAATTGCATATACTATTAATAATTAAGAGAATAGAAATTCTATTCGAGAAAAAAGCCAAGATTCAAATAGAATCTTGGCTTTTTATTGTCCACTCTAATTATTCCTTCGGTGCAATCATTTTCTTTGGATCTACAATCTCATCAAATTGTTTTTCCGTTAATAACCCCGATTGTAATGCTGCTTCTTTTAATGTTAATCCCTCTTTATGAGCATGCTTCGCAATTTTCGCCGCATTTTCATAACCGATATGTGGATTTAATGCTGTAACAAGCATTAAAGAACGATTTACGTTTTGGTTAATCACTTCTTCATTTGCTTCGATACCAACCGCACATTTGTCGTTAAATGAAACTGTCGCATCGGCTAATAAACGAGCAGATTGTAAGAAGTTATATGCGATTACTGGTTTAAATACATTTAGTTCAAAGTTACCTTGGCTCGCTGCAAATCCGATGGTTGTGTCATTTCCCATAACTTGTGCCACTACCATTGTTAATGCTTCACTTTGTGTTGGATTTACTTTCCCTGGCATAATAGAGCTTCCTGGCTCATTCGCAGGAATAATAATTTCACCGAGACCACTACGTGGGCCGCTTGCAAGCCAACGTACATCATTTGCAATCTTCATTAAATCCGCTGCCAATGCTTTTAACGCACCATGTGCAAACACAACCTCATCATGACTTGTTAATGCATGAAACTTATTTGGTGCTGATACAAATTGCTTTCCTGTAAACTGACTAATTTCCTCTGCAACCATCTCACCAAATTTAGGATGTGCATTAATGCCTGTTCCAACTGCAGTACCCCCAATTGCAAGTTCTTTCATATATGTATTGCTATCCGCAATCATACGCTCCGTTTTTTCAAGCATACGGTGCCACCCACTAATTTCTTGTCCTAACGTTAAAGGTGTTGCATCTTGCAAATGCGTACGTCCGATTTTAATAATATTTTGAAACTCATTTACTTTTTTCTCTAATGTTGCTTTTAACTTTGTAATTGCCGGTAGCACTTGGTCTTCCACTGCAATCAAACAAGCAACATGAAGCGCTGTTGGGAATGTATCATTTGAACTTTGGGACATGTTCACATCATCATTTGGATGAATATGTACAGCAAGTCCTTTCTCTTCTAAAATTTGATTCCCACGGTTGGCGATTACTTCATTCACGTTCATATTCGATTGTGTTCCGCTACCTGTTTGCCATACAACAAGCGGGAAATGTTCATTCCATTTTCCTGCTAGAATTTCATCAGCTGCTTCTACAATCGCCTGAGCTTTTTCTTCCGATAACTTTCCTAATTTGTAATTACTAATGGCTGCACTTTTCTTTAAAATTGCAAATGCTTGTACAATCTCAATCGGCATATGCTCCGTTCCAATTGGAAAGTTTTCTTTACTACGCTGTGTTTGTGCGGCCCATAATTTATCAGTTGGAACTTTCATTTCTCCTAATGTATCTCTTTCAATTCTGTATTCCATGTTTTCATCCCCTTGATAATAAAATAGATACATTTTTATTGTAACAGACTTCCCTTTAAACGATAAGGATTCTCACCTGTATTTATTGATAATTCTATATTTACTAAATTATATTTCAGATGAATCAGAAGATAAGAACCAACCACAAACGCCAATCGTAATTAATACGATATAAAAAATAGCTTTCCACGTAGCGGATTGAGGGAAATCCTTATCGATTATTCCAACCATAGGGTGCGCCAGTGTTGAAACAATAAGTTTTACGCCGACCCATCCAACAATCATAAAAGCTGCCGTTTCAAGGCCAGGTCTTTCACGCAATAACTTCACAAAGTAAGTAGCCGCGAATCTCATAATAATTAAACCAATCATTCCACCAGTTAAAATAACAAAAAATCTTCCTGCATCAAGACCACCTATCATCCCTTTATTTAGTGGTGTAATGGTTAATGTAAGAGCTACTGCAGCTAAGATTGAATCGATCGCAAATGCAATATCTGTAACCTCGACTTTCAGAACTGTTAACCAAAAACTACTTTTCTTTTTCGGAGTATTTTCTTCCATCCCTTTTTCTTGCTCTCCGTGCATTTCTCTTTGCCACTTCTTTTGCCGATATATTTTAACTAAACTTCTAGCAGAAAGAAACAATAAATAAATCGCTCCTACCGCTTGCATCTGCCATACATTCACAAGAAATGAAATTAAAAATAATGAGACGAATCGAAATATAAACGCACCGAATAATCCATAAAACAAAGCTTTTTTTCTATCATCTTCAGATAAATGTCTAACCATAATAGCAAGTACAAGAGCATTATCTGCAGATAAAACTCCTTCTAATGCAATAAGAATTAATATAACTCCTCCATACTCCAGCAGTAGCGATTCAGTCATCTCTCTCCTCCTGTTTTTGATACTATATATTTTGCTTTTTGATAGGGGAAATATACGAATATCACCAGAAACTAAACACCCCATAAGTTCGCATTGAACTTATGGGGTGACTTAGTACTATAGGATAAAAATTTCTAACAAATCAACGAAAGAGATAGTTTTATACTTTGCTGAAGTGTTCAGTCTTCACACTCTTCTTACATAATACATATCCTAATTCCTTTATTTGCACTCTATTTTTCACCTGATGTAGTTTCTAGTGATCTAAACGTTAAACATCCAGAAACAATATATATAACTCCTGGAAACAACAATGCATCATATGAAAAGAGTATGGAGATGATACCAATAGTAAGCATTACACTTCCATATAACCTATTGTTCATTTTATTGACACAACAAGAAATTACAATAGCTAAAATCTGTATAAGAAAAACCACGAGCGCCCCATAGGCTTGAGCTTTCCAAGAATCATCAATAACTGACCTAAAACTATACATAATAAAAAGAAAAAATGATATACAAGCTCCTACTATAGAAGCAACTAGTCCTGTTACCAATTCAACAGTACGTTTTTTCAATCTATACGCCCTCCAATATGGAAAAATTGCAAAATTCCCCAATAAACATAACAAACTAAATTACAATAATTTGTTATGTTTTGTCGAATAGAAAATAAAAAACACTAATTCCCCCGCAAAATCCTTATAACTTACCAATAATCACACCTATAAAAACTAAAAATTCAGCCGTTCAAATTACAACCATATATCATATGAAAGTTTGCTGAAAAAACATATCTTATTTGGCTCTCATTTTACTTTACAAATTATAGAGATTTTATTTTTAGTAGTTTATCTATCATATAGTTTATAAAAAAAATCATCCTCTGCTATACGCAAAGGATGATTTTTTCTTATCTTATGATGCTTGTTTTCCTTTTTCAGCATCATCAACATACCAAATGAATTTTCCTGTATATCCATATATAACTGCTAATGCTAAGGATACAAAGCTCATCCACATAAATGGAACATATGATAATGTGGAAACACCTAGTATACCAGCCATAAAGATACCATTATCAGACCATGGAACCATACCCGAAGTTAATGTCCCACCTACTTCTGAGTTACGCGCTAATATACGGCGATCTAGTTTTAATTTATCATAGCTGTCTTGCATAATTTTTGGCGTTAAAATAAGTGATACGTACATTGCACAACCGAATACGTTTGCCAAGAAAGCAACGATTAATGTGGACAACGTTACATTTCCTGCAGAGTTTAGTTTCTTCTCAAATTTTGATACGATTACTTTTAAAACGCCGAGTTTTTCAAGTAATCCTCCGAAACCTAATCCGAAAATAATAACAGCTACTGAACTTAGCATACCATTGATTCCACCGCGATTTAGCAACTTATCAATGAAGTCCACACCTGATTCAATAGAGAAACCGTTATATGCTGTTCCAATTGCATCTCCAAAATTCATACCTTGGAAAAGCGTTGCCCAAATTGCACCGAGAAGCGCTCCCATTGCAATTGTTGGCATTGATGGTTTTTTCATTGCTAATAGTACAATAACAATAACCGCTGGAACAAGCATCCATATTTTAATATCAAAGTGCTTTAATAAAGCTTCTTTTAAAAACTCCACTTTATTTAAATCAACATTATCTCCACCATACATCCATCCGGCAACTGTAAACATAATACCAGTAATAATATATGCCGGTATATCTAATACAAACATCGCGCGAACGTGTGCAATAACATCTACTTTTGCCATTGAGGCAGCAAGTACTGTACTATCAGAAAGTGGGGATAACTTATCTCCAAAGTATGCCCCTGAAAGTACCGCTCCAGCAACTAGTGGAAGCGGTAAGCCAAGACCTTCACCGATTGCCATCATGGCAATACCAGCTGTACCAACTGTTCCCCACGATGTACCTGTTGCAATAGAAGTAATTGAACAAATAATTAAGGTTGCTAATAAGAAGATACTCGGATGAATAAATTCTAATCCGTAGTAAATCAATGTCGGTACAACACCGCCAGCAATCCATGTTCCAATTAGTGCTCCTACAGCAACTAAAATAAGAACAGCTTCTAATCCATTGGAAATTCCTTTCGTAATTGCATCTTGCAATTCTTGATAACGAAACCCTAACCTTAGTCCAAGCGCAATTACTAAAAACCATGAAATAAATAGCGCTAATTGAATCGGCAAATTAAAGATCGTTTGAAAGGAAAAGACAACTGCAAGAAACAGTAATAAAAGAATAATGATTTCTGGAATCGATGGTAATCTTACACTTTTCATTTGCTTCTCTCCTTACAAGTCGATAATATGATATATGTCGCCTAATATGTACTTTTACATACAATGCATAACGACAAACTATAATTTTCACATTATTCCGATTTGTTTTTTTAGTATAATAAATATACACCTTTTCTATTGTAAAAGTAGAGCTGATATTTCGCAATGAAAATTATAAAAAATATTGTATTTTTATTTACAATTAACAAAAACAAGTAAAAAATCCCTAAAAAAAGAAACAGTTGAGCAAAATTGTTCAACTGTTTCTCTTTTTATCACTTCACGACCTACTTATTGATTATGCACTTCTTTTTCTTCTTCAATTAAAACATTTAATATATACGTATATTGTTTTACAAATTCAATATATGTAACACGCGCTCGATTGATGAGAGTTCGTAATTATTGGGGGTCACGAATCAAAATTTCACTTTATAGAACAAGCACTTTTTGTAACACATCATCTAATACATATTGTTTGTGTACAAGTGAAGAAACCATACCGCTTTGCATCCCTCTATATGCTGGAAGAAACGTAATTATATCGCCTACTCGATATGTCTCACTATCTGTTATATCAATGATTAAATG
Source organism: Bacillus sp. AFS023182 (assembly GCF_002560575.1). NCBI lineage: Bacteria > Bacillati > Bacillota > Bacilli > Caryophanales > Bacillaceae > Bacillus > Bacillus sp. AFS023182. The sequence goes on from NZ_NTRO01000003.1 coordinate 64,512, forward strand.
ATCACTACTTCCGCCAAGAATCTCGATATGCCCATCAAGTGGATATAGCCCACTAATATCAAGATCTTGTCGACCAATCGCAACAATGGCTCGCAATCGTTCTCCTTTTTCTTCAAAACATGGAACTTGACCGAAAGCGTTTTTTCCAATCACACCTCTAGGCATCGAAGGCTTTCTTTTAACCTCAATAATCTCAGCTTCTACTGAAAATATATCTTGGTACATAAAAGGAATGTTCTTCCCATATGCTGTTTCTTTCCCAAGAAAAATAGCCTCACCAATACGAAGAGAATTGACCCGCCCTATTTCTTTCCTTTGTAAGATAAGCGGTAAGGAACTGGAGTTTCCACCCGAAATAATGGAAAGTGGCTGCGCGATTGTTTCTTCCACTAGCTCAGTCAATTGTGTTAGCTCTAGCAAAGAAGATTCAGTTGGAATCACACCGCTAAAACAAGTAAAATTGGCTCCAATACCAACAAGCTCTATCCCCTGTATCCCCACTACTCTTTGGGCAATCTCCACCATTTGCACAGGCAACATACCTTCGCGAAGGTCTCCTAAATCTACCATTAAAATGATCTGATGTATTTTCCCATATTTCGTCGCAGCCCTTCCCAATGCCTCAATCACGCAGAGTTCAGAATTCAAACTTATATCTGCAGTTAGAACTGTCTCCTCTACTTCTGATAAAGCTGGTGTTCTAATTAAAAGAAGTTCCGCACTGTTTCCCATCATTTTACGGATTTTATGAAGATGCTGTAATCTTGAATCTGCAAATTTTGTAAATCCAGCTTCTTTCAAAATTCCGATTACTTGTGTTGCAGCACTTACTCCTTTTGTAACTGGAAAACATGAAACATTTGCATGCTCACATAATCGTTTTATCATAATGGCATTATGCTTTAGTTTTGAAAGGTTTATTTTCATGATGGGCCGCATTTTTATTCCTCCTACATACAAAGTGGATTGGGGAAATTTGTATATAAATACGATTTCGCTTGATCATGTATTCTCATCGAAAATAATGCCTTAGTCTCAATACAAGGTGCAAATATTGCTGCTCGTTGCTCTTCTGTTACCCCTACCATAAAATCTTCCACCACAGCTGCAACAATTCTCCACAACTCTTTTTCCTGTATATCATCAACTGCTCGAGCCAATGTAAATAGCAAATCCCCAAAATGATTTTGCAATACAGAATGAATAAACTTGTTATATACTTCAGTCATATTCTCTGTAAATAATGCTGCTTCTTTCATAATCGAGAGGTCTATCAATTCCGCCAATTTCTCTTTATAAATTCTTACTCCACCAAGATCACGAATGAGAATACGTTGTACTTCACCATTTTTTGTCACAATAATAGAATTTTGCATATGTCCTTCTAGGGCAATCCCATATCGTACAACAAGTTCTAACAATGGCAACATCACTTTCTCAGTATAATGAGCAATATAATAGAATATCTCTTTTTTACCGATTTCCTCTTTGTCAAAATATGTACGCATTATATCTAAAATGACAGATTCGTTTTCTTTTAATGGATTATCGGCTGTTAAACTTGCACCAACCCATAATAATTCTCCTTCTCTTCTATACTGATTGGGATCATCCCGTAAAATAAATGCTAAATTACGTCCTAAATCCCTAGTATTCGGTTTAGAAAAATAGGCTCCTACTCGTTCCCTTACAACAACAATAGACTGCTCTAAATTTTGTTCCTTTGTATAGATGCCATCTAATACTTTTGATAATAGTGGGCCATTTACTGTTATTTCTGGTGACACGGTACGAACTGCACTCGTTGCTTGCGCTCGCACTGGAAGTTTCACGTGATATGGTAATTTTAATACATTCATTGTTCGAAATGATAATGTTGCACGTGAAGATAGTTGATATGGCACTGGAATAATCCACCCCTCTTCTAACTCTGAACCATATTCTTCTTGTAATACATGTTCATACTGCCATGGGTGAATGAGAAATGGATAATAATCTTCCATTCTTTTTTCTTTATTTACAAGTAATGTGTGCACTGCTTCATATAACTCTGGTGAATTTTCATATATAAGTGGTTTCTGCATGTGATCTCCGGTTACTTCAGCTACTTCTTTATGAACGAGAAGAACATGTAACGGAACAACATGTTCAAATTCTGGTGCATACAATTTCACTTCTTCTCTTGATAAACCAAGTTTCGTTTTCGTAGATGGATGAAGCGGATGTCCCTCAATAACAAGTGATTCCGTATAAGTAAGCTCATCAAATGGTATACATGCTTGTAAAGCTTTTAAAAATTGATATAAATTGTTAGGCTTTGTTTTTGTTGCAAACAAAACGTTTGTCTCTAATTGTTGTTTCACCCATTCTTGTTTCCGATTCCATGCTTCGTATGCTAGTGCTAAATTGGTTACACTGTTTTCCAATTCTTCTTGTAAAGACTGTGAAATATGAATACGAAAGAACGGGGCAACTTCTTCCCAAAACATTGACAATGAATCAATCCACCGTATATGTCCACGAACTTTAAAACGAATTGGGAATATAAACTCGTATCGTTCAAACGCTCCCTCTTGTTTTACTTCTAACAATAATTCCGCATCGTTCATACTATCTACAATCTCTATGCCATGCTCATGTTTCAATATTGCACAGTTCTCTTGTAGCACTTTCTCTCGAATCAATGCATTGCAAAAACGATTTAAAATACTACGTTCTGCTTTTACTCTATTAACTTGTTTTCTTTGCATGGACAAATTCCTTCACCTTTCCTTTTTGCTGTTTCAGTTTTATAAATTGAAATAAAGACGGGATCATACATATAACTCCCATTAAAATAAATGTTTGAGCAATACCAACATATTCAATGGAATAACTAACTAAAATAGAACCAAGTGGTATCATCCCTCGATCCATCAGTACTACACTAAGCATAAGTCCCCTCTCTTCTTCACGGACATGATGCTGAAAATAGACACGGTTACTTGATCGTAATAACTGACCAAATAGACCAATAGAAAATAAAAGAATAAAAAATACATATATATTACTAACAATCAGTAGTGCTAAAGAAATTGAAAATGCAATTAAGCTAACATTATACAGGCGTACTTCTGAAATATATGTCAATGCTTTTGGAAGAATCACAGTAGCTATGATTGCACCAATTGCAGCTGATGACATAGCGATTCCAAACACTTCTGCTTTTCCCGTAAATTGCTTTGAAACAAGCGCTGGTAAAACCGATGTATAGGAAAAACCAAAAGCCATTGTAATAAGTGATGTCACAAAGATATTTCTTCCCATTTTGTCATAAGAAAAATATGCAGCAATTTGTTCCCAACTCGCTTTTTTCTTTTCTTTTCGCTTTTTCATTTGGTGATCTTTCATTGGTATCACAAGAATCCAAGCAATAAGTGCACAAACAGCCTGCATCATAAATGTTAATTCGATATGCCCTGCTGCAATAAGAAATCCTGCTAATGCCGGCCCAGTTGATCGACAAACATTCATGACAAATGAATGCATGGAAATCAGTTTGCTAATTTGATTATTTGTATCAATATCTGAAAGAAGTGTATTCCGGTTTGGTGTTTCTAATGCACTAATGACCCCACGAATAAATGAAAAAAGTAAAAAGATAAAATATGAAGGAGTAACTAAAGCAACATAAACCGCAAGTAAAGTTGTCAATACAAATCCCCATAAGGAATATGATTTCATTAATTTGACACGTGGATACAAATCACAAAGCTTTCCTGCATAAACACTAAATAATACGATTGGAATGAGTCGTACAAAGTTTAACCATCCTAAATATGTCGCGCTATGGTACAAATCATAGACATACCAATTAATAGCAGTCATTCCGAGCCAATTCCCCATAAACAAAAAAAATGAACTACCAAAAAACAGTTTTCGAATAAGAATCACCTCAAATTTTTTGTTGCATTTTTTAATCCACTCTTTATAATTGAAATTGATTATCGTTATCACTTTAAAGACAATATAAAATATTCTCTCTTTTTTGTAAAGAGCTAAAATTGAGGAAGGTGGTTTCTATGCACTTACACAGCATTCATTCATTTGAGGTAGAAGAACAAACATTATTTTCTTTTTTACAGCAAAACCATCCACCGCTACATGAAATATATAAGCAAAATTTATATAAAGGTCGGAACGGTATATTAGAACGACTACTATCTTCTGTCATCCGAGAAAATATAAGCAATCTAATGGATACTGTGGTGACATTTCAAAAGTCAGCGAAGACGTTTGTTTCTATTTCAGCGTACCGTTGTCCAGATTATTTACTAGATTATATACATACACACCAGAAGAGTTTTGAAAAATATTCCATAATACAAGCTTTATATTTTAAGAAACAAGACTGCTACTTACTCGTACCAGTTCAACAAATGTATGCTTTCGAACGTCCAATTGTAAACGGGCCATACATGCTCATATCACTATCTGAGCAAAAAGAAATTACACATCCAAATGAAGTGTTAGCTTTAATTTTTCAAGAAGGTTGGAAAGGACAGTCTTCTTATTTTCATATGTTCGAAGAGGATTTAGCTAATAGTGCTGCTAATTTATCGCTTGCCTATACATTTCATGAACAGTCTACTGAGGTATCAACATTAGAAGCAGCTGCACAAACAGATAATCATTATGCTTTTTTTGAACAGCTTGTTATTGAAGGACACCCTTGTCATCCTGGAGCAAAAATGCGAAAAGGCTTAAACCCTGAAGAAACAATTGCGTATTCAGCAGAGTTTAAAAATACGATTCCACTTCGATTTGTAGCCGTTCATAACAAAGAAGTAAGTACTGCGTTTATGAAATCACAAGATTGGAATCCTATCATCTTTTCTTTAGAACCTGTACTGAAAGCCGAGGCAGAGATTAGGCTAGATGATAGAATAGATGATTATCTTCTATTACCTATCCATCCTTGGCAAACGATGCATACATTGCAAGAATTATACAAAACAGAAATTGAACAGAAAAAAATTATTATTTTTGATTATGAGGCGCCTTATGTAGCTGGTATGTCATTTCGTACCATCTTCCCAGCACAGTATGATACAAGAAAACCTCATTATAAGTTAACAACGAATGTTCATTTAACAGGAGAAGTGCGAACCTTATCAGAACAAACGATTCATAACGGTCCACTGATGAGTAATATATTACAAAAAATTATAAAAGAAGATACAAGTATCGATGAAAGAAGATTTATTCCGATTATGGAATGGGCTGGCGCACATTTTCTCAGTGCAAATGACTCTAATATAGATTTGCAAACTTTGAGAAGTGAAAATCTTGCATGTGTCATTCGTGATAATGTATACTCCTATATAAATAAAGATGAATGGGCTATTGTCGGTTCTGCTCTTGTTGCATCTGCACACGGAGCGAATCAACCACTTATTGTTGAACTTATCGAACTATATAAAGTAAAGAATTGTCTACCATTACATGATGCAATCGTTTCATTTATTGAAAAATATGTAGCTAACGCTTTAACTGGATTTATTCCACTTATGGTGAAGTACGGAATCGGCTTAGAAGGCCACTTGCAAAATACAGTACCTGTCTTTAAAAAAGATGGCACACCAGACCGACTTCTTGTTCGTGATTGGGAAGGCATTCGTGTTCACCGTGGTCGTTTACAACAGGAAGGGCTTGACAGTACAAACTTCCATCACAAATCACGCATTTTAGTTGATGATGAAAAGAGCGTACGAAACAAGGTATTTTACTCCGTTATGCAAAATCACTTTGGAGAGTTATTTATTCATGTAAGCCGTTTCTATAACATAGACGAACAATTGCTTTGGAATATTGTAAAACGAGTCACAAAAAATATCTTTTTAGATTTACAACAAGACTCACGCTATACAAAAAACGCAACAACTGATTATGATATCTTCTTTGCAGAAAAGGTAGACTATAAAGCCCTGACGCTAATGCGAATGATGGGGGAAGCTCACTCCTATTTTTATGTAAAAGTCGATAATCCATTGTATAAATAACAAAAAATCCTTCTTTTCTCATTAGAGTGAAGAAGGATTTTCTTTGCTTCATGTACAAGATCTTTATTTTTAAGATTATACAGGCTTAATATGAGAAAAGGTATAAAGTATATCAATAATATACCAACTCCTAAAAGGACAATGTCATGATTTAATATATTTCTCCTATTTCAAATTCAACTTATAACTTTCAAAAGTATCTTCTAAAAGCATCGTCTCCAAATAATATGATTAGCTGCTTCACTTCATCATTGCGGCAAAGCATCATACACATATGGATCTTTTGGCTTTTCCATTTTTTCTACTTTACTAACTTTTACAAGTGGAAACAGTACCCCTTTATACGTCGTTTCATCTAATATCCCTGTAACTTTCACCCACGTTTCTTCTGGAAGAGTGTTTATTTCATTTCCAGAAACAATCATTCCCCACACAGCGGCATCTGCAACACAACATGTAATTCCATAGCGAGCGACTACTACTTTATCTTCCTTTACTTCTTTATCATGATAAACAAAACCCGTAAAAGTTATCTTTTTCCCTTTAAATCCAAGCACATCTTGACCGATTACATTCATCGTTTGAATATAATTTTGATTGTCTACTTGAATTGTATTTTGCTTCAGTATGTTTTTTTCTAATTCTTTTTGTGACTGCTTTTGCGTAGGAAGGTTTTGAATAGGTTCTTCTTCTTGATCCACTAATAGTTCCCTCCAATCGGAACTTTTGGATTGTTGCTTCGCTCCTGCACTTTGATTCATGCCACGTTTTGCTGCTACGCTACCATCAAGTGTCACATTAGAAAATAAAAATGCACTCACAATCGGAATTAAAAAAATTGCGTATAGCATACAAATTCCAATTTTTGATTTTGGAACTGTATGATTTTTACAGCAGTTACATCCTCTTTTTTTCTCCTCATTCCCATTCCATACTTGTAAGCAGCCTAAAATTAGCGAAAGAAAAAACGCAAAATAGATAAACTTTATCATTTTTGGTGCAACAAAATAATCAATATTCCCTGTTACCAATAGTTTAAATAGAAGCATTGCAAATCCAAGTAAAATAATCCCCCGAATATATGTATGAAATTCTTGTTTACTTTGCTTTTTCATTATCGTCATCTCCTAACTCATTGCAAACTGAACAACGATATATACACTAATCGTGACAATTCCAATAAAGAAGAAAACAAATCTTTTTTGAAAGTAAGCAAATAACATCAATGTATTTTTCAAATCTAACATCGGCCCAAATACTAGGAAAGCAACGAGTGCTTTTACTGAAAATATATGACCAAATGAAGCTGCGATAAATGCATCTGCTTCTGAACAAAGCGATAGTACATAGCCAAAAGCCATCGTGACAAAAGGTGAAATTACCTCGCTATTTGCAATTTCTACAAGCAAGTTACGATCTAAAAATGTTTGAAATAAACTTGCTAAGAACGCACCAATTAATAAGTACCTGCCTGTATCAAAAAATTCATCCACTCCATGACTTATTACATCTCGCCAACTTTTTTTCTTCTCATCATGAGTAATCACTTTTTGTTCTTTTAAAATACTTTTATTACGGTATACATAATACACAACTAAGCCTATCAATAATGCAACAAATAACGCTAACCCAAAACGAGCATATACAACATTTGGATTCGTTCGAAATGCATAATACGTTGATAAAAACACAATTGGATTTAAAATTGGGGTACTTACTAAAATCACCATTCCTACATGGGAGGGTAACCCTTTCTGAATTAGCCTTCTTACTACAGGAATGATGACGCACTCACACATTGGAAAAATGACACCAACAAAAGCTGCTGGAATCATTGCAACAATTGTTGACCTTGGCAATATTTTTTGAATCATCTCCTCTGTTACGAATACTTGAATAACCGATGAAACAATAACACCTAATAAAATAAATGGTACTGCTTCAAAGAAAATACTTAAAAAAATTGCATTCACATTTAGCCATTCTTTTGGAATACTTTTGTGCAAGTTTGCTAGATTTGTAAAATCTACAAAAAATAATAAAAAAAGAAAGATTGCAATGAGAAGCGTACCAATTAACTCTTTTGATATTCTATTAAAAACCAACTTCCTCGCCTCCGTTTTATTCATATTTAATCGTATGCTTGTCCTCTTTTTCTATGACAATCCCAAACATTTTTCATACTTCATTCCTATTCGTAAATCGTAATCATTATGATTTATTGTTGCATTTCTTTCTAAAGTCATTTATCATAAAGCGTAATGATTACGATTTAACAGGAGGTATATACAATGAAAAAAGTGCCCATTACCGTTTTAAGTGGTTTTTTAGGCTCTGGAAAAACAACATTATTGAATCATATTTTGACAAATAGAGAGGGCTTAAAAGTAGCTGTCATTGTAAATGATATGAGCGAAGTAAATATTGATGCCGCACTTGTGAAACAAGGAGGCTTTTCTCGTACAGAAGAAAAATTAGTAGAAATTCAAAACGGCTGCATCTGTTGTACCCTACGAGAAGATTTAATCATTGAGGTAAACCGTCTTGTAGAGGCAGGAGATATTGACTACATTGTGATTGAATCTTCCGGCATTAGTGAACCTATTCCTGTTGCACAAACATTTACGTATATAGATGAAGCACTAGGAATTGATTTAACGAGCAAGTGTCGTCTCGATACGATGGTTACTGTAGTCGACTCAAATCGATTTTGGGATGACTTTGCCGCTGGGGAAAGTTTACTAGATCGAAAACAAGCAATTGATGAAACAGATACACGAGAAGTTATCGATCTACTAATTGATCAGATTGAATTTGCAAATGTAATTCTTTTGAACAAAGTGGATTTACTAGAAAAGGAAGATGTTATCGAACTCCATCTTCTATTACAAAAGTTAAATCCTAGTGCAAAAATCATTGAATCTTCATTTAGCGCAGTACCACTAAATGAAATTTTAAATACAAATTTATTTAACTATGATGAAGCTAGCCAAGCAGCTGGTTGGATTCAAGAGTTAAATAATGATCACCATACGCCAGAAACAGAAGAATACGGCATTAGTTCCTTTGTTTATCGCCGCAAACGTCCATTTCATCCTGTTCGACTTATGAATTGGTTAAAAAACTGGCCATTAGATGTCGTAAGGGCAAAAGGTTTTTTCTGGCTCGCATCTCGTAACCATATGATGGGAATTTTGTCTCAAGCTGGCTCTTCGATTACAATCCAAGGGGCTGGTGAATGGGTTGCAGCATTACCTGCAGCTGAGCAGCAGCAAATAATTGCAGAAGAACCAGAAGTCTTAAAAAATTGGGATAAACAGTACGGAGATCGAATAACAGAATTAGTCTTTATTGGAGTTGAAATGAATCAATATCATATTGAGCGCTCTTTGGATACATGCTTATTAACTGATGAAGAAATGAGACAGGATTGGGATGATTTTGTTGACCCGATCCCACCTTTTACCGTGGTATCATAATAAAAAGTGAAAAAACAAGATGGTTTCCCTAAAAGGTTACCATCTTGTTTTCGTTTATTCTTTAGAGTTACTAGACCTATTTATTACATTACTCCATATAACAAGTACAATTGTACTTATAACAACAAAAAGTCCATAACCAATCCCCACAGCGTCACCAATTGCTTCTAATCCAAATGGTAATAGAGCGGTAGTAATTCCTATTACATAAGAAAAAAAACCAGCTATTTTTGCAAGTTTTTCTTTATCCCCTACAAAGGTCTCTTCTTGATATCCTGCTAAGAGAAATAATCTCTTTTTTATGTGAATTTGGTATCCCAAAATGATAATGAACATGGCTAAAAGGAAACAAATTATAAACCCACCAATCATCAAATCACTCCTTTACAATATTTTACCACAATTATATCCATTACTCATCTGATTCATTTTAAAAATTCTGTTTATTTTTAATATTACTCATGATATATTACATATTGTATTCGATATTTCAATTAAATTTCTTTCTGAAAGGAGAACCTAGCTATGGATTCAGGAAGATTGAAAGGCATTATTATGGTTATTACAGGTGCTAGTTTATGGGGTTTATCTGGTACTGCTGCACAACAACTTTTTCAACAAGACAATGTCTCTACAGAATGGTTAGTTACAATCCGCTTACTTATATCCGGAAGTATTTTGCTCTTATTCTCCTCATTTGGCAATAAAAAATCAGAAGTGCTTGGCATTTGGAAACAAAGGGCCGATGTAAACAGAATGATTCTGTTTGGATTGTTAGGTATGCTCGCAGTGCAATATACATATTTTGCATCTATTAAGGAAGGCAATGCTGCAGTTGCAACATTATTACAATATTTAGCGCCAATATTTATCACCGTTTACCTTATCTTCAAATGGAATATTCGTCCTACTAAAATCGATTTTATTTCGATCATACTCTCTTTAATCGGAACCTTTTTCTTACTAACGAATGGATCTATTGATAATTTAGCTGTTTCAACTCCAGCTATCATTTGGGGCATTTTATCTGGTCTGTCACTAGCATTCTATAGCCTTTATTCAAAGGAATTATTAGAGAAATGGTCTTCATCTGTCATTGTTGGGTGGGGAATGATTATTGGAGGCATTGGTGTAACCGTCGTACACTTTCTCTCCACAAATGAATTTATCTTATTATCAGGCATGAAATATTTACAGCCTAATAATCTTTTCCTCATTACATTTGTGGTTATTTTCGGTACACTTATCGCATTCTATTTATACTTAGATAGCATCCGCTACCTTACACCGAAAGAGACTACACTATTTGGTTGTACGGAACCACTTGCAGCTATTATTTCTTCTGTTCTCATTTTGCATGTTCCGTTTCAATCATTTCAATTATTAGGCGCTCTCTGTGTTATTGCAATGGTACTTGTACTAAGCAAGAAGCCAGATGAAAGGAAACCGAAACTACAATTTGTTGATACGAGAAAGCAAAATATAAAGTGAAAGGAAATGTTTTATCTTGCCTATTCCTCAAAATTATCGAAAGCAAGAAAGGGTATCTGCTAAATCACTCGTTTTACATCAATTACAAGATTGGATTATCGAAGGTGTTTTACAACCTAATGAGAAAATTAATGATGGAGAGCTGGCCGAAGCTTTAGGTGTGAGTAGAACACCAGTTAGAGAGGCACTGCAAGTATTAGAGCTTTCAGGACTTGTGGAGATGGTCCCTGGACAAAAAACGAAAATTGCTCCTATAAAACTAGAAGATATATCTGTTATTTATGAAACAATTGCTGGCCTTCATACGATTATCGGAAAACAGGCAATTCATCAAATAAATGAAAATGATTTGATAAGACTTTCTGAAATAAACTCAGCATTTATAAATGCCATAGATGAAAAAAATTCGAAACAAGCATTACACTTAGATATCCAATTTCATAATACAATCGTATCAATCGCTAAAAATACATACATCGAACCGTTCTTAGCAAGCATCCAACTTCATGTATTACGTCTTGAATACCTATTTTTCCAAAATTTCATTCCTGCGCGTCAATCGATTGAAGAACACAATTTAATCATCGAAGCATTAAAAAACCAAGATGCAGCACAAATCGAAAAAATCATGTCCAAAAACTGGTTGCGGCCAATGAAAGAAATACAAAAAATAATCTCTGCTAAATAAATAAAGACCCCTCCTTGTTTTTTTCCAACTTAGGGGGGTCTTCATTTACTATTCTATATGACTATGCGCGAACTTCGGCATATTTTTTAATGTCCCTATACTCTTTTTCTAGTTCCTCTAAAGAAAGCTCGTATAATTGTCGATCAAGAATTTTAAACACACCAGCTCCAATTAACTGGTCAATTAACTGCCTCCTGCGAATTTCAATAGCAAAACGGAGTTGACTACTCATCTTTTTAAAAACCCCTTTCTACAATAACTGAAAATGATAATCCTTATCAATTACCACTTTGATTATAAAGATGATATTTTAGAAGTAAAGTAATATGATGAGATATTTACCTTACAACTGTTTGTGGCCACATTATATATATGTATGTTGCAAGAATGAGTTTATGACACTTTTTATCATCTTTTTTCTTTCATACTTTGCAAAGTGGTTCTTTACGTATATATCCTCTATTTCTATTTGTCTCGTAATATGTCCTACATAAAACCTATCCTTCAATAAACGTGTCGCTTCTGCTAGTACGCCTTGTGTCTTCTTATCATTTCCTTTTTCTCAACCTAAAAATATGACTATTTCTTTTTCTTTCTCATATTGTTTAATACTGTAAGAAATGTAAAGGAGGATATAAAATTGAAGCGATTATTTCTTTGTATGGAACGTGAACTTCTTGTTGTAGAAAAAAGAAATGAAGAGTTTCAAGTTCAATATCACTTACAAAATATACAACCTACTTGTATTGCGGTTGATCCATTTCAACCAAATCGTATCTATTGCGGCACCTTTGGCCGAGGATTATGGGTAAGCGATGACCGAGGTGATTCTTGGAGACCAATTGGAGATTCTTACCGCTATTTTGACTTTCCTAAAGAAGATGGTATTTTACATTCTGCTATTACTTCGATTGCTATTAGTCCTATTAAACAAGTTAATGGCTACGGCATTGTTTATGTAGGAACGGAACCTAGCGCGTTGTTTTATTCAGAAAATGGTGGTGCAACATGGAGTGAGTGTAAGAACATGAAATCATTACTTTCTTCATACACATGGGCATTTCCACCTCGTCCTTTTACACATCATGTTCGCTGGATTACAGTCGATCCAAATAAACAAGATACAATACATGTATCAATTGAAGCAGGCGCTATCATTCGAAGTAAGGATAATGGCCAAACTTGGGAGGATAAAAAATTCGGCGCTCCTATTGATGCTCATCAACTACTTATGCACCCACAGGCCCCGAATCGTCTGTATGCATCATGTGGCGATGGGTTTATGGGCGGACCTGACCGTGCATATCTTGAAAGTTATAATAGCGGAAGCAATTGGACTTCTTGTAGCGAGGGCTTAGAACACCACTATTTATATAGTATGGCTATCGATCCTGGTGATTGTGATACGATACTGGTCTCTGCTGCACCAAGTGCTGACCTAGCTCACCATCGTATACCTTATGAATCTTATATTTATCGAAAAACAAAAAACACTCCTTTCCAAAAAGTGCAGCACGGGCTACCTTCAGCAATCGGAACTGTCATCTCTATGCTTGCAACAAATCCTGCCGAACCCCATACATTTTATACTTTAAATAATAATGGTGTATTTCAGTCTTTAGATAGCGGGCAAACTTGGGAGCAATTAAACATTCCTTGGAAAGAAGAATACAAAACGCAACATCCACATGCTTTATTGATTACTTCCTAACAGAAATAAAAGGGCTGTCTTATTTTCATAAGACGCCCTTTTATTTCTGTTATTTCTTTAAATCAATCACAATATCATCTAAAACGATTTTTTTATTTTTTGCTTCTTTTTTAGGTACTTCAATCTTCTTCTCTTTTCCGTCTCTCATTTCTACCCCGCCATGATTTTCGGGGGTATGAATTCGTAAGTTAACACGAGGAGTGATAATAAGTTTCGTTGCATTTTCATTGAGCTTTTGAAATGTGTCACTCCAATGAATATTATAGGAATCCTTACCTGATCCACCATTTCCTTCTCCAGAATAATGATTACCTAAATCATCTTTAACTTCCAACTCAACATCTACAGCATCCCATTCCTTCCTTGTATTTTTAGAAACTTCTTGATTGTAATAAAGAATAAACGATATCGGTGACACTGCCACCTTTTCCATATTTACTTTTACGCCTTCTTTTTCGGAACTTCCACTAATTGTTTTTTCTTTACTATCCATTGCCTTTACAGTAAGAGCAAAATTCCAATTCCCTTTTATTTCTTTCTTTTTATCCGGTATTTCTATTTTGTCTATATTCCATCTAAGGTTTATTTTGTCTTTCTTATTACTGCTATGATGTGTCGTTGTCGCCATACCTACATACTTTTTATCTGCAACTTTAGAAATTTGAGAACTTCCTGTTCCTCCACCAGCCTCCATTATCTCTAACCCACCTAATATAATTGGGTCATCCCCTAAATCTTGCTCACTTTCCATTGAATACGTTATTGATACACTTCGTCCATCAGAAATCACATCATTAATCGTAACTTTAATCCCATTATTTTCTCTCGTCATATTTAACTCAGTAGAAAACTCTTTATAATTTTCATAAAGTCCCGTTCTACCATTATCTAAAAACCGAAAAATATCCCCTACAATTGGAAGCCCCCCAGCGTAAGTAGGAAATCCAATTCCAAGCGTTGCAACTGATAACCCTACTAAAACAGATGCAGCAGCGACACTCTTTTTCCAGTTTCTCGTTTTTTTCTTTTTATGTATAACCTGTTTTAAATTTCGTTTCACTTTTTCTTTTTCAAATTCATAGACCTTCATTTCCTCTAAGTCTTTTTCATCTATATCAACATCATTTAATAATTCATAAATATCTTTCATATCACACTACCCCCCAGACTAATATTCATAGCATTTTGTTGTAGTTTCTTTTTCCCACGATAAATTCGATTATCTATCGCAGCCCTCGTTAAACCTAATTTCTCTCCTATCTCCTCCGTTTTTAAACCGAGAAGATATTTCATCATGAACACCTTTTGGTCTACGGGATCTAATTGATTAATAAGCTTTATCAATTCTTCTCTATCTTCCATAATAATTAATTCATCTTCTACCGATTTTTCCATGATTAAATTGAATTCATCTGAAATAATTTCTATTTTCTTATTTGCTTTTCTGTAATAATCAATCGCTTTAAACTTAGCAATCGCTGCAATCCACTTCTTAAAATCGTCTGAATCTCCATGAAACTTTTCAGCATTATTCCAAATCGAAAGAAAAATATCATTGATACATTCATCTATCAATCCATCATTTTGAAGCGGAACAAGAACTTTATGCGTTATGCCCTTTATTAATGGTAAATATATATCGACAATAAACTCTAATGCATCTTCTTTTTGCCGCTGCAACCTTTTTATAAAATTTTTCTCATTTGATTTCATCTCACAATTCCCCTTATTTTGTTGTAAAAGCTTTTACACCCTATATAACGTACAGGAAAATTTTTTCTCTCACATTTATCATCATTTTCTTAATTTCAAAGGGTAATTATATTTTTTCATATACAGCAAACCTTCAATATATGAGAAATCCACCGAAGGCTCGTTCGAATTAAATTATATAAATTCCACGCTGATTCTCATCTATGTAAGAAAAATAAAATAAGCTTAGAATGTATCTATCCTAAGCTCACTTTTTCAAAAATATTATTTTGTACATTCTCTATTTTCCGTATCAATAGACCACCCAATTATGGTCGCACAATCTCTTCCCTTCCATTCAAGCACGCTTGCTAATGCAGGCTCAATCTGAAGACAATCCCCCCTATGCAGCACTTCAAGTAAGGACTGATCATCATGAAACGTTTGCTGATCACACTCTAACATACCGTCTGTTGCCAAAACAATATGATTCATTCCTTTCTCTAATCCACGAACTCCTGAAGTGAAACACGGCGTATTAGCAGCAAACACATTTTTTCTTCCAATATACTCGTAGAATTTACGTTTATTTAATCTTCCTTTTCCATTCTGTAACTGTTCTGAATGAAATAAATATGCAAAGCACTCTCCTACTGATAACCAATATAGGAACTCACCTTTTCGCAAACAAATTAAACACGCAAGTTCTTCATTTTCTTGTTCACTTTTCTCAATAAACGATTCATCTGTAAATAACGCTAATAAATACATATGTGTATGATGAAACGCGAGGTGAACTGGATATGAGAACAATTCCTGTAACTTCTCTTTTCTTTCCGAAATTGCTTCTATTATATAATGTATCTTTTTCGTTTTATGATGAGCATCAAAGATCATAACAAATTCAAATTCTAATTGCGGGTCCCACCAAGCTAGTACTGCATCTCCTCTTTCATACGCATCACTCTCTTGATTCCCACCATATATACCAACTGAAAGAGGACCACATTTTTCAACATGTATCTGATCTAAATACATCTTTTCATGACTAATCCATTTAAATGTATACACTTCAATCATCCTCTCTCTTGCTATTTGTATGCCTTTACACTAAGAGTACCGTAAATTTCAAGAAAAATAAACTTTTTCAATTTTTTTATGTGAAATAGAAGGAATTTACTTCTCACAAAAAGAATATATCTTATTATACGATATAAATAACAAACGGAGGATTTTATCATGAAGAACATCAATCAAAATTGGGAAACCATTTATTATCACTTACGGTATGAATATACAGACAATCTTTCTCACCAAGCCATTCGGATTCTTCAAATCATTTCTCGAGAAACGGAGACTACAATTGGGAAAGTTGCATCTGAATTAGGCTTATCTCATAATACAGCATCAGAGCATGTGAAACGCCTTATCCAAAAAGGATTCGTTATAAAGGAGCGAAATAAACGAGATGAACGAGTCGTTAATCTCGCATTGACCACAGAAGGTAAAGAAGCTTTAGCAAAACATACATTATTAGATGAAGAAAAATTAAAAATATTAGAAGCTCAATTTTCAGAAGAAGAACAACAATTACTTGAAAAGGCTTTTTCATTACTAGCAAAGGAGTCAAAATATGCATTTCCTCGTTAAGGTAATCGTCTCTGCTTTAATTATTGGCGGTGTAACTGAATTCGCTAAACATTATAGTACGCTTGGCGGTTTCATAGCTGCCCTTCCACTTATTAGTTTACTTAGCTTGTTTTGGATTTCTGTTGAAGGCGGGAGTAAACAAGATTTAAGTCAATTTGCTTTAGGGGTATTATATGGATTCCCCGCATCAGCACTACTATTATTTATTGTTTATATTGGATTAAAGAATTCTTTTTCACTCAGTACCTCTGTACTATTCGGTGTAGGCATTTGGTGTATCGTATTTGCTTGTCAAAAAACATTTCAATCTTAGTGGAGGATATTACCATGAATCGTTTTGTAGAAGTACGCGGAAAGAAAATGGAAGTTTGTATAATGGGAAATGGCTCTCAGACTGTTGTGATTCAAACAGGGATAGGATGTTCCTTTTATGATTGGTTCCAAATTGCAGAAAAACTTTCTTCAAATTATACCGTAGTTCTATTTCATCGCCCTGGTTATGGGAAAAGTGAACTTGGTAACGAACCACGTACGACACTACAAGCAACAAAAGAATTGCACGAATTATTACATATATTAGCTATTAGGCAACCCATTATTTTAGTTGGTCATTCTTATGGAGGATTATGTGCACAGCAGTTTGCAATGTTACATTCTAATCAATTAAAAGCTGTAATTCTTGTTGATTCAACGTCTATGAACTTACATCGATTAGACGATCTTGATTTACCTGTCTCAGATAAAACAGATTCAGATGATATGTGGCTACAAAAATATAGAAGTTATTCTAATATGGATTCAGACTCACTTTATGCAGAACTACAATCTATATTAGCAAATCAACATAGTCACTTGTCATCACGTAAACAAAAACAATATGTGGATTTTTCTACCTCACCATTATTATACAAAGCAACTACTTCTGAACTTTCAGAATGGAAAAATTGCGCAAAAAGAATGAAACAACTTGAAGTAACATTAAAAACTCCACTTGTTATCATCGGGAGGGACCCGAATTACTCCATCGGGGAGATGATTCAAGGTGGAATGCCTAATGAAGAAGCTACAAAGCTTGAAGAAGTTTGGCAGGAGCTTATTCAAGAGCAACTTATGCTCTCTCAAAATAGCCGATACATCCTCGCCCAAAATGCTAGCCACGGAATCGAAAGTGACCGCCCTGATATCATAATTCATGCAATTCATTCTCTACAAGAAGATGATATACATAACGTAAAAAACAGTGAAAATCCCAGAGCTAAATAAACATACAAAAAAGGAAAGCAGCCTTCGCTGCTTTCCTCTTTTATCTATGCATAATCTTCCTCGTCTTCATCACCATCATAATACGAGTTCCCATTATTCACATATATAGGACCATTTGCAACATCAACACGAAGTACCCATGCCCATGGTACATCTAAACGTTTATGTAATGCGCGCCAGAATCTCATTGACTTTCTTTCATACTCCTGGAGCTCCTGAAGTATATCTTTATAGGAGGAACCGTCTAACTGAACATTTGCTTCTAATAAACGAGAATAGGCATAGTGCTGTAATTCTAGTTCAGCAGCAACTTCCATTTCTTCTGGTGTTGCCATACCAATAATTGTTCCATCTGATGGAGCAATTTCGTATACATTATGAACTTCCATAAGCCCTTCCTTCTCTTTCTCAAACATGTAAACAGCCTCCTTTATCATACTTTTTTTATGGTACAAGAGCATACTTCTCTAACCGCTCTGTTCTTTCCTGCTTTCTCGATAAAATTTTACAAATTATTCACCAGATGACTGGTTTCTATCCTTACAGCAGAAATTAATTTTTCTTCATTAAAAGTTAATTTATATATATCTGGCATTTCAAGTGCTTTCCAAAAATTAAAATCATATTTAGAATCAAAATAATTCATAATGAGTACCATAATATTTCCATGCGTTCCAACGACAATGTTTTTCCCTCTGTAGTCTTTTAAAATTTTCTTGATACATGCACTACCACGCTGTTGTGCACTATTATTTGATTCTCCACCATCGAAAGAAAATGTTGGATTTTCCCATACTTTTGTAATTGTTTCCTCAAAATCTACTACCGGTTCTTTACTTAGTAGTCTCTCACGCAAATCTTCTTCCATATGTATCGGTAATTCAAATTGAACCGCAACTCCTTGAACAGTTTGAATTGCTCTTTTATATGGACTAGAAATGACAACATCAATTTTCTCTTCTTTTAATAAATCGGCTACACTTTGCGCATCATTCCGTCCTTTTTCAGATAATGGCCGTTCCCTTTCTTCCGGTGTATATATAGAATGAGCATGGCGAACGAAATATATTGTAGTCATCAATTACTCTCCTTTTTTGTTAAGGTATTTGAACATTAACAATTTCATTTTTTCTTTAGTTGTAAAAATTTATATTCAATAAAATATAAACGAAATCCTGTTCCTTCATAACAAACAAAAAGATGACTTATATAAGTCATCTTTTTGTTTACATAATAAAATTATATCATTATAACTTCCCTCTAAATTCTTCGCTCGTTACAACATCTCGGATAAAGTGATTTACATTATTTTCAAGTTTTTTATACGTTATCTTATCTAAATCGTTGGACATAAAGACTATTTCAACCCTGTTTCCTTCTTTATCAGTACCGTAAAAGCTATTTGTTAATACAAATGCTGTTGAACCTCCTTTTTTACCAGCATGTTCATATATCCTGTCTTTAACAGTTCCCTTAAAAATCCGCTCGATTTCATCCTGCATTGCCTTTGGAAACTCATTTCTATTATTGATTTTCCTTATTAAATTCATATAATCTTTAGCAGTTGCGCTTACTAATCTATCAGACCAAATACGTTGAAATTCTATATCCGCTTTTAATGGTATATTACGCTTTTTCCATTCTTCTTCGTCTTTCATCCATTCATGTATTTGTAAAGCGTGCTTTCTATATTCATCCATGGACATTTTACGTAATACTTCTAATGATTGATCTTCAGAAATATGAAGTTCTTTTTCTGCATATCCCCTCATATACAATGCCGATGTATATGGATAGAATGCATCATGACTATTTAATTCTAGTTCCTTTAAACTTTCATTTACTCTTTCCAGTCCCAATCTCTCTAATAAGTAAGTTGTATTTGCATTGGAACTAAAGTGAATCATCCCTATAGCTACTTCTTCTAATGAAAGCTTTTCATTTTTTATTGCATTTCTTATTTTTGCATCCTCTAACCATGCAGGATGTGCTCCAGCATCTGTGTCTGGTACGTAATATTTTTCTAAATCTTGTAATGGAACTTGTTCCTGTGAATTTATCTTTCCTTCTGAAACTTGTTTTGCAAATTCCACTGCTACTACTATTTTTGCCATACTTGCTAACGGTAATTTTTTATTCTCATTTACAGAGACTAGTACCTCACCGTTTCTTCTAATAACTAGTGAACAAGTTTGATCATCTTTATGTTCTTTTATGTAATTTAGTACATAATTGGGATCTTCTTTTGAATAGTAATATTCCATAATTACAAAAAAAGCTATAATGATTGCTAAGATGATACAAAGTATTATCCCTATAATCTTTAATATTTTAACTATATTTATCCCTCCAACAACATATTATTTATTATACTAAACAAATTAACAAATATATCAAGTGCCATTTTAAATTCCATACAAAATAGAGCAACTCTTATCCAAAACAAATAAGAGCTACTCTATCTCACAAGAAGTCAGCTCTCCATTTAATACAACTACTATACCAGGCCGCTGTTCATCCGTAGAACGCTTTAAATGAGGCGGCCCAATCACAACAGATTCCTTAATTGGAGCAAGATCCTTAGCTAAATGTTCAGCATTCACACCGTAAGCGGCTTGGAATACTTCTGGAGGGGTCATTCTAAGTACGTCTGATCCTTCAGCTGTTTCAAATTGATCATTATTGAAAAAGAGATGTAAATGTACTTCTTCTGATACAGCTGTAATCCAGTGCCACCATCCCATTGGAATAAATACTGTTTGCCCAGCTTTTGCCCGATAATTTTGCAGTTGATTCGTTTCTGGATTTAAAATAGAAGTAATTGCTTCTCCAGAAACGACGACATCTAACTCC
The DNA here is from genome assembly GCF_002560575.1 of Bacillus sp. AFS023182. Lineage (NCBI taxonomy): Bacteria > Bacillati > Bacillota > Bacilli > Caryophanales > Bacillaceae > Bacillus > Bacillus sp. AFS023182. The sequence continues at coordinate 85,380 of NZ_NTRO01000003.1, forward strand.
CAAGCATTTGGATGCCAATGTGGTTCCCTCATATGACCTTTCGTCATAAAAAGATCGACAAACGCTCCTCCAATCATTGCTGGTAATTGTGTTGAAGTCACTTCATAAGCAATATTTTTATCATTCCGTTTAAAAAATACATTTTTCCGTGAGTCAAAGAAAAGATTTGGTGTACCAGAACTTTTCTTTAAGTTTTTATTATCTGGAACATATCCAGAATTAGCCATTCGATCCCTCTTTTCTATTCCCAACATTTCATACTTAACGTTGTATCATATGGAAGAAATGAGACTGATGTGCCTATCTAATATCTTTTTGACATAACAAAAAAACATGCCCAAAATGCCAGCATGTTTTGTGATACACTTCACATTGTTTAATTAAAAAATAAACTTCTTTACTTACCGTGATGTAACATTAAATCACCAAATTCTTCTTCGATATGATTTAACTTTGCAATCCCTTCTTTCCATTTATGGATATAACGTGATACTCCAACAACAAATAAAGTAATAATAGTAGAAAGAATAATACCATAGACAACAGTTACAGTATTCATAAGTTACACTTCCTTGTAATAGGTTATAGAATCATTATATGCCTTTTTTTGATGAAATGGTGGAAATTCAAGTTATTGTAACAAAATTGATTTTTCTAATTATACAAATAGTATTCACCTTAATAGGAGAAACCCTAAAAAAAATTAAGATCCCTCCTAAAAAAGCCGTCGTAACAAACGACAGCCTCATGCATAACTATTACATTATTACTCTATTGATTTTTCTTCGCTTCTATTTTTTCTTTTGCATTTTCAGCCTTATCCAATGCTTCTCCGATTTTTTTCTGTTTTTCCCTTGCTTCATCAATGCTATCTACAGCCTTTATTACTTTATCAATGCCTTCTTCATCCACTTTTCTTTGCTTCTGAACTCTTTCTTTTTCTTTTTCTTCAATGTCTTTTGCTTTCTGAAGCATATTTTCTGCATTTGACTTTACAGATTTTTCAAGAGTAGCGTCCTTTTTCTTTTGCAATACTTGATTGGCATCATCTCTCGCCTCTAAATATTTTCCATCTTTTAACGCTGTTGCCCCGTGATTCATTAGTTTGGCAACTTCTGTATATGATTTCGTCTCATCCGTAGATTTTTCTTTTCCTGCTTTTTCGAACCACATGATTGCGTCACTATATTTCTCATCTTTTAATGCCTGCATACCTGTTTCAACTTGGATATCATAAGTATTGCCGCATCCAGTCATCAGGAAAGACAAAAAAAGCATAACAAAACTTATTTTTCTCATGATGTTTTTCTCCTCTTTCTTTGTTACACACCTTATATCATTGAACTTGATTCTATGCACACTTTATTAAATGTATCACACATAAAAAATACTTTCAAAATAAAAAAAGCCAACTTATCCACATTTTTAAACATGTATAAGTTGGAGCTTTTTTACAAAAGCTTCCTTTTATTTACGCTGACACATCCACTTGTTTTTTCATACCCCACTGCTTCATCCCTAATAGTACTACTAAAAGCAACCCAACTCCCAATGTTAACATTACGATACTAGTAGGAAGCATATCTAATAAAAATCCAAACAAAATCATTCCGAGCGGAGCAATTGCTGTAGCAATTGTTTCGAGAAGTCCAAAAACGCGTCCTAAATATCCTGGATCTGTTGTTTTTTGAATATGTACTTGCATTGGTATATTCACTGCTATCATTGAAACACCACTCAGAAGCATAAAAACAATATAATAAAGAAAACTTGCTGCCTTTGGAATCGTAACGATTAACGGAAAGACAGTACATAAACTTAAGCTTGCAAATAACAATAAGCTAATATAAATAGATCGAAACGGGTTATTCATTTCCTTGCGAACAGATAAAACAAATGCCCCAATTAGCATTCCAACCGCTAACATACCTTCTACAGTACCCAGTTGCTTAGAAGTTAAATGTAAGTTTTGTACAATAATATACGGAAGTGCAACAAAAAGTGCACTAGAAAAAAAGTTTACCCAAAGAGCAATTTTCATGAGTCCATATATTTCTTGTTGCTGTTTCACATATAAAAACCCATCCTTTATACTTGTTAAGAAATGTGCCTTATCTTGCTCTACTTCTTTTTTATACAAATCAAATTTGATAAATAATTGTACAATAACAGCCAAGAAAAATGTAATACCATTTAAGAGAAAAAAGGATGTAATGGAAAACAACCCAAATATTATCCCGCCAATTATCGGCGCTAAAATTCTTGATAATGAATCCGCTGTTTGATTTAAAGCACTCGCTTTTTGAATACGCTCCACATCCACTAAATTTGGAATTGAAGAAGTGAATGAAACAGAATAGAAACTTGCACATATTGATAATAATGCGGCCGAAATATAAATAAATAGAAGTGATGGCCCAAATATAGTAGAAAGAATAAACATTGTAATCATTGTTAAACTACTTAATAAGTCCATTCCAATAATAAGCCACCGTCGATTTACACGATCTGCTACTGCCCCAGCAATTGGTCCACATACCACCCTTGGTATAGATCCGCAAATAAGTGTCATTGCAAATCCTACTCCTGACCCTGTTGTTTTTAAAACATATAAACCCATTGCAAACGTATAAATTCCTGCACCTAATAAAGAAGTAATTTTTCCAATCATCATCAAAATGATATTTCTTGTTGCAATTTTGAGTCTTGGATCATTTCCCCTTATACTTACGTCTTCCATCATGTCACTCTCCCTTAAAAAGTTAAATTGTGTTAAACTTATTATATAACCACTTTTCAAATTTTGACAACAAAAAGTTTAATTGTATTTAACTTTTTTTATAATAAAGGAGCAACTATATGGCTACTCTTGGTGAAAAAATTAAAGCATTGCGAAAAGAAAAGCGTTTTACGCAAACACAATTGGCTGGCTCAGAGCTAACAAAAAGTATGCTGAGTCAAATTGAGAATGGGAAAGCGACACCTTCCATGAAGACATTACAATATCTTGCTAGTAAGCTTGAATGTGAAGCAAGCTTTTTACTAGAAGACGACAACGAAGAAGTGAAAAAACTGATTCCAAAGATGGAACAGGCAATAAAAAATAATCAATTTGAGGAAGTGTATCGTACACTGCTACCTATTGTTCAAAAGGAACTACCGCCCACTTTAAGTACAGCTCGTTTATATAAACAATATATAGGCGCTGCATTTAATATGAAAGATTACGACATACATTCGTATATCGAAAAAGCCGTAGCAATTTTTCAAAAATATGCTTTATACCGTGAAAGTACACAAACCAGTTTAAAGCTTTGTTATGTATTATTTGTCCATAAAAAATATGAAGAATGCCTAGAACTTCTTACTTCTATTCGAAAAGAATATGAAGCAAGACAATTAGAGATGGACCTTATTATACAAATAGAACTATTCTTATGTGAAGCAGTTGTTTTACTTGCATATGGTGATTATGACGGGTGCGAAATAATTATCTTACAGGCCCTTGACTTCTCAAAAGAAAATCAAGTGTATTATAAAACAGACGAATTTTATCGAATCCTCTCTTATCAAAAGGTAATAGTAGCTGATGAAAATAAATATTTACACTATATAAAGAAATCCGAGCAATTTGCTATTTTTACAGAAAACACTTTATCCCTTGCTGTTGTAGACATATTAAAAGCTTATTACTATAACACAATCACAACTGAATACACGTTAGCTCTACAGCATCTAGAACTGTTTAGAGAAAAACTCCAAGGTGAACAACTCTTTCAAGAAGACGGGGCGTATTACGTAGAAAAGGGAAAATCTTTATACGGTCTCAAACGATACGAAGAGGCCTTAGAAGCATTAGAACGAGCAACAATTCCGGATTATATGTTCCATCCACTAGACCAAGCATGGATTATAACCGGAGGAGCTTATCGTGCTCTTTGTTATATGAAACTCCAAAACAAAGAGAAGGCGCTTCAAGAGGCAACCGAAGCCTTTCATGCTATACAAGAATTTCCTGATTCGATATTTACTGTGTTTATTAAAGAAACGTTACAAATAATACAAAAGTCTTAAATCAACTCTGAAATGGTATATTCCTCCTCTCTTCAAGCAACAATAGTAAAGATGGGAGGAATGTAAGAATGAATGTACAACGTGCAAAAGAGCTATCCGAGTCATCAGAACAAGCGCATGTTAGTTTTCAAGGCCTGCCTGTTATGATCCAACACGTTGATGAAAGCAATGAAACCGCCCGAATATATGATGCAACAAATCCAGAACGTGAATTAACTGTTCCGATTAATAGTCTGGAGGAACTATAAGAAATCCCACTTCAGTTTTATTTGAAGTGGGATTTTTCTTATTTTTGTGTTTGCGTATATGCGATGAATGGCCATCAATTTTCTTTTCCCAATATTTTGACCATCACTGGTACAAATAATGCTAATGTTACAAATGCAAACAACAAACCCACTAAAGTGAGATTCATTACTTTTTCGATAATTCATCCAATACAGTACGTGATATTTCAAACCCGAACATTATATGCTTTTTAAAAATCTTATTACAAATAAATCCCATTGTATAATATGAATTTATTTTCAATTCATAACTTTATGATAAAATATATTTTATTATATTTGGAGGTGTAAAATGGACAATTTATTTTCTGAAAAGCCCTTTTATTACGCAGTTATATTCACTTCCCAGCTTTCGCAAGACACTACTGATTATGACGATGTTGCAGAAGAAATAGAGAAACGTGCTAAAGAACAACCTGGATTTATAAACGTTGAAAGCGTACGGGATACATCCGGTTTTGGAATTACAATTTCATATTGGGAATCGCTTGAAGCAATTAAACAATGGAAAGATAATGCAGCACATACTATAGCAAGACAAAGAGGTCGTGAACAATGGTATGAACAGTTCCATGTGCGGATTTGTCTTGTTGAAAAAGAATATGTTTTTCATAGGAAGGAGTTTTAATTGATGAATCAGAAAGTAGCTCTTATTGCTATACACGAAATATACGGAGTAAATGAACATATGCAGGATATCGTTACAAAATTCTCTTCTCAACATGTAGATGTCTTCTGCCCAAACCTTTTACAATTAAACTCTCATTTTCATTATAATGACGAACAAAAAGCTTACTCTCATTTTATAAAAAACGTTGGGTTCCAACATGGAAAAGAACAAGTTGAGGAAATAATTACGACACTTTCAAAAAAATATTCATGCATAGGACTTATAGGCTTTAGCGTTGGCGCAACCATCTCTTGGCTATGTAGTAAAAATCCAAAAGTTAATTTCGTTATTAGCTGCTATGGCTCTCGCATACGAGACTATTCTTATATGATTCCTACATGTCCTACTCTTTTAATTTTTCCAGAAACAGAATTAAACTGTTCAGTTTCCTCTCTTATTGCAACATTGCAAGAACAAAACAACCCATTTCTACATATACACCAGTTTCCAGGATATCATGGATTTTTGGATCCTTATACTGCAAAATATAACGGAGAATCTACAAAACAAGCATACGAAATGATAGATTCATTTCTTCAAAAAAATGTAACACAACAAGTATATTGAAGGAGTTTTGATATGCCATTTACATTACTTTTACTCGCTTTCGTTTTTCTAATCATTACCATAACATTAACTTTCATTTTTATAACTCTTAAAAATCAAAAATATTTAAACCGTCCTTATCGCCATTCCTTTATCGTTATGACTTTATTTCTTGGACATTGGATTTTAGTTTTGACTAGTTTCTATACATTACTCCCCAACTATATTAGCGATTTTATTTTTCTACCAATCTGGTATTTTCTTTGTATTTTAGGATTTATGGTTTTCATAAAAGAATGGAAAAATAACCGAGTTATTTCTGTATCCGTCGGTGCTTTCTCTTTTATTAGTCTACTCTTTGGCATACTATTACAAGGAATTTCTAAAATGTAGGTTTGGTTTACAGGAGCTGAATTTTTGGAATTAGCTCCTTTTTTACAGAACGCTCCTCAAAACAGAAATGAATAAATGAAAGGGAAGAAAAGTCTACTATTAACTTTTCTTCCCTCTATTTTTATCTTCACTTTTACGGGACTGTACTGTGGTGGATTCACACGGTGTGTAATAAATTTGCGGGGTTACTTTTTGAACAAGCATTGTATAAGTCGCAAGGCCAATGATAAAACAAATAAACAATGTAAACAAGATGACACCTATTGTTACAATAATCATAATACCACCCCTTTGTTAATCATGCTATTACACTTTTCGATACAATATGAGCGAAATCCTTGTTATAGGAACAATCGTAACAAAATAATCACAATCACACCTGTCAATACCGTTCCTAATAAACTTCGCGTATAGATAGCAACAAAGAATGTCGGGATTGCTGCAATTAAATAATCCCATTGCATTGTTTTATTCATAAAGAGTACTTCGGCAAGGAGCGCTGCCAATATAGCAATAGGTATATAACTTAACCATTTTAAGCCCCAATCTGGAATTTGTATTTTACTAAATACTATAAGCGGCAATAGGCGTGGGATTAAAGTAACTACACCTGCTCCCATTAAAAGTAATAACACATCGAGTCTTACTTCCATTTTTCAATCACCACCCCTATCGTTGCTGCTGTAAGTGTTGCAATGATAACAGCTACGCTTGCTGGAACAAAAAAATGTAGGCTATATGCGATTACAATTGCCGCAATCGCAACGCTAAGATGAATTGCCACTTTTGGGTGACTGCCCATTAACTGCAAAACAAATAATCCAATGAACATAGCAGGTAAAGCATAATCCATACCATATGTATGAGGGTCTGGTATCCATTCACCAAAAATACCACCGATGACATTCGCAATGATCCAGTTTAAGTATGCTGTCACATTTAAACCAAGCATCCATCTTTCGCTTAAATATTGCTTTTTTGAAGCTTGCTGAACCGCAAGACCAAATGTTTCGTCTGTAATTTGCGAACCAATGATCATATTTTTCAAAAAAGGAACTTTCATTAAATATGGTGCGAGCGCAGCACTCATTAACAAATGACGTAAGTTAACAAAAAATACGGTGAAAATGATTGCAGAAGCAGGAGCTCCAGCTGCAAACATACCAGCGAGTATAAATTGTGAGGAACCAGCATAAATCAAAGTAGACATAAGCGCAATTTCTACTAAAGAAAATCCAGCTGTTTTTTCAATTACACCTGCTGCAATACCAATACTTAAATAACCGAGTACAGTCGGTAAACAGTCTTTCACGCCTTGCCGAAATGTTTCATTACCATGCAGCGTCACCTGTGCTTCAGCCCGGTTCATTATTCTTCCCCCTTCATTTTTTCATGAGTCTTTTCCCTGTTACAACGTGAACTAGATCTGCATTACCACGCCATAGTGTATCTAGTTTAATCGGACCGAACTCTTGTGTAATTTCTTCAATCATAATATCATGACGAACATATTCTGTTGCGACAAGCACTAGTGCTGGATCATATGTTGTCACAGCCCATGATGTGCTATGCTCTGAAAAGTCAGCAATCAAAACCTCTTTCCCATCGCGTGCAACAACTGTTAAATGTCCCCCATTCGCTCTTTCACAACATCTGGCGTCATATAATTATGATGAAAGGTTGTTCCAATTTTTGTTTGAGGTGCCCCAAAAAGAATAGAAAATATATGTACACCCTCCTGCTCTTTTCTCCGAATCAATGACTCAAACTCAGTTACTTGCTGTTCCCATAATACCTACTAATATAAAAAGAAAAAAATGGATAGTCAATAAAATTCTGAATTTTATTTCAATTAACGAAAATAAGCTATCTTTAAAGAAGATAACCTATTTCACCACTCTATAAATCTATTTTGATTTTTCGACATATCACGCTTCTATGCATGTCCGGATGCTCTCTCCCACCTAAAAGGAAAGGTTTTATTTCGTTTTTTCAATTTGAATTTATATGATAACAGTACTTAGCCCTCAGTGAAAGTTTTCTTCCTTACTAAAAGCTTATTTCAATTTCTCGTATTCTTTCAAAGCATTTTGTAAAGTTAAAGTTAATCGTTTTGGTAGACGCTCTAACGAAAACCACCCAATTTCACTAATAGCGTGTTGTTCTCGATTTTCTGCTATCCCGTTTTTTACTTTTGCAATATACGTCGGACATACCCAATGCGCTTCTTCATCAGGTAAAATGTGATTCGTCACACATAATAGCGACGTGAGTTCGATTTCTAGTCCTACCTCTTCTTCAATTTCCCTAATAACTGTATCTTCCGCTGTTTCCATCCATTCTACTTTCCCACCAGGAAGACTCCAGTGTCCTTGCTCCGGTGCCTTCTTTCTCTGCACAAGCAATAACTCGCCCTGCCCATTTAAAATAAATGCCCCGACACCGACGCGTGGATGTAATTGTTGGCTCATATTAACTTCTCCTCTTAATTTGTAAGTTTTCTTGATTTTAGCATAAAAATAATAGAGCTACTCTCTATCAGTTTCATAAAACCAATAGAAAGCAGCTCTCATTGTTTCATAGACATCATTTGTTCTTTCGTGTCTATTTTGTTATGATGAAATTTATTTTTCTCCAAATATTGCTTGCATATATTCACAAAAGACGGTAATGTTCGAATTTGATCAATATCAGAGCTCTCAATGAAATGATTCATTTGATTTGTCATTTCGTTCATACTAGAAATAAGCTCCTCTTTTTCATGCCTCAATCTCTCATTTTCAGCACGAAGATTTTGAAGCTCTTTCTGTATATCTTGTGTATTATCTTCTTTTCTATGCCCAGCTGCCATACTTGAAAGTTTATAAATTCCTTCCATAAACTGATACAGTTCTTTTTTCTGCCCTTCCGCACCAATTGTTTCAAAATTATCGACAATACCTGATAATATAGTAACTAGATTATTTTCTGTCTTTTCATTTTGGAGCACTATACTTTTCCCTTCATTCCACTTCTCATTTATATGCTGTTCTGGTTCGTGTTTTTTCTTGCGTCCAGGTGTCCCCTTTTTTATATTTTCAAACGGTAACTCTTGTTTTTTTAATTTATAGTACGTATTCTGTAGTTGGCTTTCCGTTTTCGGAAATAAATGTAGATTCTCTTTACTAATCGCCTTTGAAGTATCTGCAATATTTAAATTATAATGCTGACAAAATTGATACGTAGCATATAAAAATTCCAGCTCTGATTTCAACCACATCATTTGGGATTGCTCGTATGCAAATACCCCGCCCACTTTTTCAATATCCCTTTGAAAGGCTACCATTTTATGATATAAGTCCATTAACTCTGCATACGTTACATGGAATTTCCTTTCTATTTCCCTACACTCTTCTTCTATTTTCTGAACATTTTTCATTCCACTCACTATATTTTTCAAAAGATCTAGTACATGAATTGCTGTCTGTTGGTACATTTTATATTCACTCCCACTCAGCATTTTTGCAATTTCAACTTCTTCTTTGTCTTTTGTAAAAATAAAAAAATATTATAAAAATATTTTATAATATTTCTGAATTATCCGTCAAACAAATGTGAATTGACACATTCTATTTTTATATTAAGATTATTTTATAGTAATGTGAGGGGGATCTAAATGGAACATAATATTCTAAAAGTCATTGCACTAGCTGAAAAACTAAAGTTTGAAATGAGACACAGTTGGCTATCTAACGGTCGACAAGAGAGTGTTGCTGAACATACGTGGCGTATGTCGCTTATGGCTGTTTTAGTTCAGCCTTATTTAGATGAGAAAGTAAACATGGAAAAACTATTAAAAATGGTTATTATCCATGACCTTGTGGAAGCAGAAGCTGGGGATATTCCTGCTTTTGATACAATGAACAGCGAACAATTACAATTGCAAAAACAAGAAAATGAACAGAAAGCTATTTTAAATATTAAACATACATTAAAGGGTTCTCTTGGGGATGAACTATATGATTTATGGATGGAGTTTGAAGCAAAAGAAACATACGAAGCGAAAGTGGCAAATGCTCTTGATAAACTAGAAGTTAAAATTCAGCATAACGAAGCTGACATCGATACGTGGCTTCCAATCGAACATAAAATGACATTCCAAGTTGCAAAACATACAGATTTTGACTCATTCTTATCTAAATTACAAAAAATTATTGAACTAGAAGGCGAAAAAAAATTAATTGCTGCCGGCATCGATGTCGAGGCATGTAAACAGTAACAGCTCATGATTAATGAGCTGTTTTTTCATACTTTCGTATGGGCTATCCCTCATCCTTTTTATCGATTCATTCTAGAAATATATGGATTAAAATAAACTAAAAAATATAAGAAAGAAGGTATTATTTTATGATTAAAGGATTATATGAAGCACATCTACCCGTTCGTAATCTAGAAGTATCCATACCGTTTTATGAATCATTGGGTTTAAAACTATATAATAGATATGAGAATACTGCTTTCTTTTGGATTGTAGAAGAACAAAGTTGGCTAGGTCTTTGGGAGGGGGAAGAATATACAACTCCCTATCATCCGTCACTGCGACATATTGCATTTCAAGTAGACTTCGAGTTTCTTCATACATCTACTCAATGGCTGAAAGACCGAAGCATTGAACCCGTTCCATTTGGAAATCGAATTACCACTGAACCTTTCGTTCGCCCTAACCAGGGCAATGCTTCTATTTATTTTAAAGACCCAGATGATAATAGTATTGAGTTTATTAGTTTTATCGATGTTCCAGACGAACTAAAACATATTACAAAAAAACTTTCTTTAGAAGAGTGGAATGCGCTTTCACAATCCTATTTATGATTAGATGGCTTTATAGCTAGACCCCTCTGGGCAGTATACTTGCTCAAATCATTAGCATGAAACCTTTTTCATTAATCCTATTTCTTTCATCTTTTTGGCATTACATATTTTATAAAGAAAAATGACTTGTATAAGTCGCTTTTCTACATCAATTTTTTTATTCATGTTAAAAATCCTATTATATCGTAACAAAAATACCCCAAACAGAAAAAGAACAAATACATTCTTTTTTCCTTGGGGTATTTCTTATTTTCTTTATTCAAATTAAAATTGATACTCAAATACGATGTAATCAAACAGGTTTGTAAACCCTAAGCTCTCCGCTATAGCAATTGAAGGTTTATTCACTTCCATACAGTCCCAATAAGGTACATAGCCTTGTTTGAAACATTCTTGAACAAATGCATGCGCGACTTTCTTGGCAAGATTCTTCCCTCGATGTTCTAGAATTGTCTCAATATTCACCGTATGCGTATTCTCACTTACAAATCCTGAAAAGCAAAGACTCACCACTTGATTCTCATACAAAATCACATACCCTATTCCTTTTTCAAAAAATAATTCCACCGAATTCCAAAATGATGTAATCTGTGAAACGAAAAATGATTGTTCGAGCAAAGAGTATGTTGCAAGATTTTCCCTCGTTACTTTTAATACTGTATATGTCTCATCAATCGTTGGTTCATTATATATTTTATACGCACCCTCATATAATTTGTATACTTTTTGATTGGATTCCTCATATGATTGTTCACACAATATTTCTCTAATTGTACGATCCCATCCTACTTGATAACCAAATCCTTCAAACCACTTCAAGTCCAAACCGGCTGCTTCTTGTGCAATTTGTTCCCTTAAAACTTTTTTTATTTCAAGGTTAAACATTGTATTATTTGCATCACCAATAAATATAAAACCGTCTAAATTTCCAAGCCAAACTAAACCAGACCGTGGTTCGCTTACATTGTCTACAAATATGCGGCCCGAATTATTACCTTCAATGATAGCTTGCACTTCAATTTGCCTTTCCTTGTCTAGAAGATGTTTGCAATTCATAAACTTGTTTTTCTGCAATTCGTATATCATCTTTTTTCTTTCCCTTCCTATTTATCAGAGCTTAGGTTTCATCACTTGCTGTACAATCTATAAATCTCTGCAATAACTTTCTATCTTCTAGAAATAAAATGGTAATACCTTCTATCCCTTCACTTCTTTTCCAATCCACTTCACAAATTAACTCATCTGGATCACATTTTTCTTTATTTCCTCCAATTATTTCGATCTCATAGTACAAAATATGAACATCCTATCCCGTTTCCTCTTTTACTTCCCGTATACAACACCCCTCAAAGGTTAGCTTATCTCATTTCCCATCATTATTTTTACATAATGCCGCTGCACCTCGAAATATTCCTCTCTCCGTTCCTTAAAATAAAACCATATTTCCTGTTCGTTTTGCATGCTTTTCAGCTTTCCGAACAAGCACGTATGATATGCCAACTAAAATAATTAATAAGCTAGCTAATAACCCTAACTCTGGAAGTACATTTATAATATTTTTACCTTCCATTAATAATGAACGGAAAATTTGAAGTACATACGTTAATGGAAACAAAGCTGCTAGTACTTTGCCCCATAGTGGTAATACAACAACTGGAATACGTACACCTGCAAAAAATTGCATCGGTTCTTCTAATATTGTAAATAGAATACTAGCATCTCGTGAAAATAAAAAAATCGTATTTAAGCAACCTCCCCACACAACAGCTGAAATACATAAAATCATAAAAGCAAATACGATATTTTCAACTGGTGGTATCGATCTGTCATTCAAAAACAATGCGATGAGAATCGAAAACATCGTAAACATCCATACTCCTTCTATTAAATTTGCACCTGCCCGGCAATACATCATCCATACACGCGAGGCTGGTGTTAAAAAGATAAGTTCAAGTGTTCCATTTTGGCGTTCCCATGACATTTGCCATGCCGATTGAACGAGGCTCCAAAAGAAAACATATCCAATATAACCTGTAAGGAGAAAAAAACTAATCTGCTTTGGATCCATCCATTTGGCAAGTGGACTACTATTTGAGGTATCAAATGGCTTCACCGAAAAATAAGCAGTTGCAAAAAGTAACACCGGCCAAATGAACAAAGAAAAATAAACCATCTTACTATGAAAATGATTGCGATGACTCTTTTTCCATTCCGCCAAAAATATATTCATGCACTCACCTCATTTGCAATTTGTAATATCGCGTCTTCCAACCTTGCTTTATGTGTTTCTAACTGTACTATACGAATTTGATATTTTGTTAATAATGATAAAACCGTTGTTGTCATATCAAAAGACGCTTTCAATTGATAACGTATATGTTCACCTATCTGTTCTTTTTCATGTTGAATTTCTTTCATCCCTAAAGAATGTTCTAATCGTCCTATCATTTCATCCTGCATTTCTGGAATTACAATTTCTAAGTGATATTCACGGACAATCGATTGGATAATGTTTTCAGGAGTTCCTTCATAAAGAAGCCGACCTTTTTCAATGATGTAAAGCCGATCACAAAGTTCCTCTACTTCTTCAAGATAATGACTCGTTAACAAAATCCCTTTATTTTGTTCCTTTGCCAAACGATTTACCATTTCTCTCAATTTTTTCGCTACAGGGGCGTCTAGTCCTAATGTTGGTTCATCAAGAAATAAATAGTCTGGGTCATTAATAAGGCCTCTTGCAATTTGTAAACGTTGCTTCATTCCTTTTGAATATCGTTCTACAGGCATATTAGCTGTTTCCTTTAGCTCTACTTGCTGTAAGAGGAACTGAATACGTTCTTCTAATTCAACCCCTTTTAATCCATACAAACTTCCAAAGTACTGCAAGTTTTCTTTCCCTGTTAAACGCCAATATAACATGCGTTCTCCACCTGCAATCATATTAATTTTTTTCTTTACAAATAAATCTTGCTTCGTGCTATCTATACCATCAATTTCAATCGTACCTGAAGTTGGTTCCAGAAGCGTTGCTAGCATTTTTATCGTTGTCGTCTTCCCAGCCCCATTCACACCTAGCAATCCTACAATCTCTCCTTTTTGAATAGTTAAATCTAAGCCATTTACCGCTTCAACTACTCTTCTCTTTTTACGAAAAAAACCTACTTTCTCTTTCAACTCATACCGCTTTACAAGTTGTTTTGCTTGTATCATACGAATCCCCCTATGCAAAATGTTTTTCAATCACATACTTCTCCATTCGTTTCATCGTGCATACACCTGCAATAAAATAAGCTATCCCTAATCCTAATAACCACAGAAGTTCATTTTGTATGGAAGCAATATTTCCTCCCTCAATCATGCACAATCGAAATGCTGATAAACCATGTGAGAGCGGCATGAATAAACTCATAGGTTGTAGGAATGCGGGAAGATATCCTACTGGAAAAAAGACTCCACCCACAAGACTCATAAAAATAAACAACGTATTCTGTGTTAAATATGTATCACGAAAATAAAGCATAAACGCACCCAATACTAACGCTTGGGCGAATATTGCAAAGAAGAAAATAACTAACAAAAGTACCACAGGTATCATATTTATTTCTCGAAACTGTAATCCAAAAAACAAACCAAAAATAAAAATTGCGATGAATTCAAGTCCCACACGCAATATTCCTTGTACAGCTGCTCCTAGAAAATATCCTTGCCGAGATGATGGCGTTAATAATAAAACATCAAGTGTCCCTTCACGCAGTTCGGTTATTAGTGTCCTGCTCACAATCATTAATAGAGAAACAGAAAATGAATAAAAAACCGCTCCTAATATAACATAAGAAAGATAATCATCCGTTTTCCCTAGCTTTGCAAAGTTAACATCTAGTTTTCCTTGAAACATAAAATGATACGTTAAATAAGCAAACAATACGATATATACACCAGTTAAAATATGCCCTAGAAAAAATGACCATGGATATGCTCTACGCATCGTATAGAAATCACGACGAAATGTAGCCTTAAATGTTAGCCACATGTTCTTCCCTCCTCCGATTTTTGAACAATTGGGAAATCCATAAATTGGTCTAAATCAACACGAATTTGTTCTAATCGTTCTCGATTTGTTTTATAAAATACGTAATAACCTTTTCGTTCCTTTTGTATAAGCCCTGTAGACTCTAACATTTTCAAATGACTGGAAACCGTTGATTTTGTAAGACTATATCGCTCTGTTAATTGCTGTGTACAAAAAGATTGAAAGGATAAATCTCTTAACATTTTTAATCTCGTTTCATCTGAAATCGCTTGTAAAATTCCTAAAAGATCCTTCGGTACCTCATCTGCAAATGACGATGTAATTTGCACTTCATAATATACTTTTATATGTGTTGAAATAAGGTTATCTATTAATAAATGAGGCGCGACAAAAGTTGATGGATATAACGTAATTGCTGATAAATCCTCATAACAATATTGCCACGTACGAGCTTTTAAAAAAGTTATCTCCTTTTCATCAATTAAACATCTCGGATGCAATTTTCTAGAAAGAGACATCGGATTTTGTTTCATTATTTCTTTCACATCGTATACAGATTGTTCTAACCATGGTTCAATCCGAAACAACTCCCGTGCAAAGTAACGTTGATGATACTGAAGTAAAAAATCACATACGATCTCTTTTTCTATATTTGGGAACATTTCCTGAAACTTTTTTCTATCTGATACTCGTAATTTTTCAATTCCCTCTTCTACATAAGCTTCTTGCTGAAACTCAGAGCACCAATCTATAAAACGAAACCAATCATCACTCGCATTATTAATTGCGTGCATAATTTCTCTTTCTTCTTCTTTCATTTGATTTAATACATCTTCCGCCCACTCTAATCGTTTCATATGATGAACAGGATTACATAAAACATGTAAACTTACTAGCATTTCGCGAAATGGTGAATATACAACTTTGACATGTCGCTGAAACCATGATGTAACTTGCAACATAAATTCCCCTCTCTTTGATTCGTTTTCCATCGAATCAATTTTATAATTTTGCAAAATTATTCAGTATATTAACAACCTGTGATGTAAACGTCAATGGAAATTCAGTAATTTTTCACAAAAAAAAGACCTAAGCTTACGCAAAGTTCTTCTCATTAAATTCTTTCATGTTTTTAAAATATAGAAATGTTTCTTTCTCCTCTCCCCCATCAAACAAATTAAGTTTGCTTGATGATTTCAGCTGCAATTTCGACATAAGACGAACCAACTGCTGGAATAATTTCAAATCCTTTACTTTCAACACACTGATACATATTCGAAACCCAAAAGGCTTCTCCTGCTTAAATAAAAAAGCAAATCCTCACTCTTCGGATTTGCTTTCCAAGCTTTATCTTTTATTAAACCCTTTTCCATTCAAAAATCCCTTCATATGCATGCGCTTCTCTTTTGACATAAAAGCACTCATTGACCCTGTCCATGTTACATCCTTTTGATTGGTAGACCTTCCCTTATAATATTCATTCGTTGTTCGGTCATATTCTTCTAGTAATTCATCATATTTATTTTCGACATATGCATTTTCATGTAAAATTGCTTCAACTGGTAGGCGCGGTTTCACTACATGCTTTTCATCTGGTACTCCAACTGTCATTCCAAACACTGGATATACTTTATCTGGTAAATGAAGTATATCACTAATTTCTTCTGGATTATTACGAATTCCACCAATATAACAAATACCATATCCTAGTGATTCTGCAGCAAGTGCTAGGTTTTGCGCAAACAATGATGCGTCTACTGTAGCTACAATAAAGTCCTCTACACCATCATATTTAATCTCTGTCCCATGTTTCTCGCATGCTTTTTCTAAGCGTTTTAAATCAGCACAACAAACAAAAAATGCTGCACAATCTTTTACATGACGATTTCCAGATAGCTCTGCTAATTGTGTTTTTAATGATTCATCTGTTACATATATAACAGAATATGCTTGCACAAAATGTGATGATGCTGCATGCTGAGCTGCTTTTACCATTCTCTCAACTGTAGTCTTTGAAATCGGTTCTTGTTTATATTTACGAACTGATGTATGCTGTTCCATTTTATTTATAATTTCACTCATCATAAAACCTCCTTATTTCCTATTAGTGAAAATTAACATATTTGTTTCATTTTTCTCAACATTTATGCCCAGCTAAAAATTTCTATATACTATGTTCCTTTTTCGTTCCTGACATAATCAGTTATTTAAGCTGCTTTCAATACTCTAACACCCTTTACAATATTCCAAACGAAATAATAAATTCCTACAATTGCAAACGTTACATATGTTACAATCATGCCAATTCCAACACTTGCTGATTCTCCAAAACTTAAACCGAATACACCCGAAAATGCTATTCCCCCAAACAAAATTGCATATGGGAAAATATGTGTCCACAATGCTTTTTTCGCATGATATTTCACATCTTCCTCTGCAATAAAGTAGACGATGATCGGAAATAGAAATGGTGCAAAGAAAAGACTAAAGTAACAAAGAGAAGATAAAATATTATTGCCTTTCATACGATTCACCCCTAAAGTTTCGTTGTTTTTGTTACCTTTATTATGTCATGCAACTACTTTAGGAACTATCGCTTTACCTTTCACTCAGATTACATTTTTGTAAGATTTATCGCTATATGCGATTCATTAGCCAATACTGTGTAATAGCAAAATATTCTCGAACATTCGACTGAATGATAATAGGTTTTGGCGTTTTAGCGGCAAGTCCATCTACCTTCAATCCTTGTTTTATAGCAATTTTTTTAGCTCGAAACATATGAAAGTCATTTGTAACAATCATCCCTTTTTTCTTATTTGCTGGAATAAGTGCCTTTGAAAATTCAATATTCTCGTCTGTATTTGTTGAATGATCTTCCATAATAATTCTTTGTTCTACAATATTCTGCTTCATTAATCCTTGTTTCATAGCTAGCGCTTCCGAAATAGCTTCTCCTTTTCCTTTCCCACCAGATACAATTACAATCGTCTGTTCATGTGTCTTTAAATATTCCGCGGCTTTATCGATGCGGTATTGTAAAGAATAGGAAGGCTCCGTTCCTTTCACCTTCGCACCTAAAAGAATCATGTAGTCTACATCATCTGGCGCTTTCATATGGCCATGTTTATAAATGTTGTATTGTAAAACACCCATATAACCTACTATAATCATCATCAAAATTAAACTATACCTTATTAACTTTTTCTTCTTGTACATTCATATTTACCCCTACTTTTTCTATGTTTTCATCATAATATCCTCGCAATTATTTGTATAGTTCCAATTTCCAAAGATATCCTAATTCAGTATCGAAAAGTAATATTTGTAATGAATAAGGGAATATTGGATAAGGTATACACAATTTATAATGTGAATTTGCATTAAGGGGTGCAAACATTGATTGTTTTTTTATGTAATGTAACATTATTCTTTTTATTATTTCTTATCTCGCTTAAACTACTAGGAAAATCAGCACTCGCACAGCTTACACCACACGATTTCGGGGCAATTATCTTTTTATCCTATTTAGCTTTTCGAGCTGTTCCCGTTGATAGTGCTTTGCAAGCTATTGTAGGTATGATTGTTATTACATGCCTCCATCTTTTTATTACAAAATTAAGCTTGCTAAATAAACTAAATCGTTTTATTCTCGGTCACCCCATTATTTTAATTAAACATGGCGATATTGTTTTTGAAAATCTAAAAAAAAGTAGATATCCCATTGCCGAATTACTTTCCAATCTTCGCGTAGCAGGATATCCTAGCGTACATGAAATCGAATATGCCATTTTAGAAGCCAATGGCGCCATTAGTATTTTACCAAAAAGAGAGCTTGTCCCTCTCACTCCAAAAGATATGCATATAGATGTAAAATATGCAGGGTTACCAATTGCCCTTATCGTTGATGCACAAATTCAATACGATAATTTAAAATTAATTCATAAAAATGAAAAATGGCTTCGGAAAGAGTTACTAGAAAAAGGATTTGAAGATATAAAAAACATTGCATTTGCTTCTGTACAAGAAACTGAAGGCTCTTTTGCAATTAGCCTAAAAAATAAGAAATCCCCTTAAATACGCTAAGGGGATTTCTATCATGCCACATGTTTTCTTTCTATATTTCGTACTGATACCGGATTATACATACGATTCATTCCAAATACAATAATCGCTGTTAATAATTCCGCAGCCGGCATTACAAGCCAAATTCCGTTCACTCCAAACAGTTTTGGCATAATCCAAAGCAATGGAATAATAAATAATAATCCGCGACTTAAAATAATTAAGACTGATTTTGTCGTTTGTCTTACTGACTGAAAATATTCTCCGTACACGATGTTATAGCCTAAAAATACATATTGAATAAAGAAAAGACTAATCCCGTTTACCGTTAGCATAAGTAATTCTGTCGACTGAACATCAAACAATCCGATGATATATTTCCCAAAGAATAACCCTATCACAATTGCTACACATCCAAGTGCAACAGCTGTTTTCACTGCAAATTTTAGTCCTTCTTTTAACCGCTCAGGTAAATTTGCACCATAATGAAAGCTTGCAATTGGTTGCAAAGCCGCTCCAACACCAAAGAACAATAACAAAGTCATTGAGTGAATACTATTTACCATCGCATAAGAAGCGACCCCTAGTTCTCCAGCATATTGAATAAAAGCTATGTTAAAGCCAATCGTTACAATTGCTACTGTTATCTCTGTTGTAAAACTCGGAAAACCAATCACCATGATTTGCTTAACTGTATCCCATTCAAAATGAAATTTCGTCCATTTTAAAATACTGTTTTTTCTAAAGAAATGGCTTAATAAAACAAGAAAACCAATTGCTGCAGATAAAATTGTAGCTGCAGCTGCACCAGTTACCCCCCAGCCAAATATGAAAATAAAAATATAGTCAAAAACAATATTTAATAACGCTGTTACAACAAGTCCTGCCATCGCTAAATTTGGATTGCCATCGTTTCGTATAAACGTACTTAAAATATTTTCTAGTACATATATCATTCCAAATGTTAATAATACAGTTAGATAATCTAATGCGTACGGCAGAATTACTTCATTAGCTCCAAATAAATAAGCTAAATCTTCTATTCTCCATAAACAGATGACCATTAAAGCACCAACAATTACCACAGCTACTGTCATAGACTGTGTAAAAATTGATCTCGCTCGCTCAATTTTATTTTCACCTAACGCTATGGAATATAGTGTAGCTCCGCCCATCCCAATCCACAATGATATAGAAAAGAAAATGGAAAAGGCTGGGATAGCAACGTTTACTCCCGCTAAAGCATTCGCTCCGACGCCCCTGCTAATCATAACGGCATCGATTACAATATTCACGGACATTAATACCATTCCAAGAACCGCTGGTATTAAATATGATAGAAATAAACTTTTTATTGGTTTATCTCTTAATTTCTCAGTTGTTTCCATAACAAAATGCTCCTTTACAATTCTCTGTTCACATTTTAAACCTTCAAGTTACTTGAAAGTCAAGCGAGAATAAAAATACATTTTTGTTATACAACCGCTACTTCCTTTTTATTACTGGAATTTGTATCTCTGTAACCTGCTCTTCTGGATTCTCCGTCACAGACCAGTCAATCAATGCAAGCTCAATTGCATCTCCTGATACTTTATATCCTTTTCTTTCAATTGTTTTTAACAACTCCCTATAAGTCCCATCTGTTTCTTCATATGGACCATGATGGTAGGAGCAGGCAAACATTCCTTCTTGAATAGCAGCTGCAGTATCCACTTGAAACGGCATATAATCCAGCAAAATAAAAATGCTGTTATATTCTTGAAATTTATTTTGAAAAAGGCCCTCTTTTGACACTGTTACGCCAATATCCCCTGAAAATAAACTATCATCAATTTGCTTCATATTTTTTTGAAGCGAATGTATATAATACTCGAGCATATCGTCCGTTACATTTGGTGCAATTGACAATGCAGTAATTTTTCTTTCTGATAATTTCTTAAATGTTACATGATTCACTTTTGATGCGGTAGCTTCTTGCATCATTTCGATTTTATGATTTATTTTTGCTAACGAATATTCAATTTCCCTTTGTTTCTTCAACATCATTTCTTGTTGTTTTTCCAGCAAATTTAAAGCATAAGATGGATTTCTTTCATCAATATACTTCTTTATTTCCTTTAAAGAAATATTTAACTGACGTAAAAATTTAATTGTATCTAAGAGCGAAAATTGATCAATTGTGTAATATCTGTAATTTGTTTGTGGATCAACAACTGATGGATGGAAAATCCCTTTTTCGTCATAATATCGCAATGTTGATTCTGCAACATTATGCATTTTCGCCATTTCGCCAATTGTAAACCGCTGATTAAATAACATATTTCTTACTCCATTTCTATCAAATAAATTAATTTCTTAAAACAAATTTATTTTTCTTTTTCGTCTCCTTCATTATATAGACATATATTCCTTATTCAAAATAAATCATCCAAATTAAAATATGCCAATTTAGCATTGATTTTTCTTGAAAATTATTATATATTTATCACGAGTTCAAATTACAAGTTCAAAAGAACTCGTATAAAGACCTCTTGTTTAATGTGTGTTACATATTGTTTTACATTAAGCAAATCCCGAGAAATCGTATAATAAAAAAACTAAAAGGAAAAGGGGAGATGAGATGGAATTTTTCTTTCAAATTGCGTTAATTTTATTAAGTACAAAAATTGCTGGTGACATTAGTGTCAGATTAGGTCAACCTTCCGTACTCGGAAAATTAATCGTTGGTATTGTAATAGGTCCGGCTGTATTCGGTTTAATTAACAACTCCGACTTACTCACACAGTTAAGTCAAGTAGGAGTTATTCTTCTTATGTTTATGGCAGGTCTAGAAACAGATTTAAAAGAACTAAATGAAAATCGTAATTCTTCGTTAGCTGTTGCTGTTGGTGGTATCGTTCTCCCATTTGTAGGTGGTTACGTTGCAGGTCTTGTGATGGGAATGGAACAAGCAAATGCGGTCTTTTTAGGATTACTTCTATGTGCAACAAGTGTTAGTATTTCTGTACAAACACTTCGTGATTTAGGAAAAATGAAGACGCGTGAAAGTACAACGATGCTAGGTGCGGCTGTTTTTGATGATATTCTTGTTGTTATTTTACTAGCATTTGCTATGAGTTTCCTAGGATCAGCTGATGTAAGCTTAACTATAATCATCTTGAAAAAAGTGGTCTTCTTCGCATCTATTATCTTAATTGGTTGGAAAGGTGTTCCACTGATTATGCGCTGGTTATCGCCACTACGCGTATCAGAATCTATTATTAGCGCAGCCCTTATCATTTGTTTCGCTTTTGCATATTTTGGCGAACTATTAGGAATCGCTGGTATTATCGGAGCATTTGCAGCAGGTATTGCAATTTCTCAAACGGATTATAAACATGAAGTAGAAAAGAAAGTAGAGCCAATTGCCTATGCAATGTTCGTCCCAATCTTCTTTGTAAGTATCGGTATGAACATTACGTTTGTAGGGATTGGAGATAAAGTATGGTTTATCTTAGCATTAACAATCATTGCTGTGTTAACAAAGCTAATTGGTTGCGGATTCGGAGCACGTATAACAGGATTTGATTTCCAATCTTCTACAATTATCGGATCTGGTATGGTTTCACGTGGTGAAGTCGCTCTTATTATTGCAGGACAGGGGCTTACTTCTGGACTACTAGCACAAGATTACTTTACAGCAATCGTTATCGTCGTTATTTTAACTACAATGATTACACCGCCAATGTTAAAATATTCATTTGGCGTAAAAGATAGACAATTAAAACAAAGTGCATAAGACAGTTGTAGCAAAATGAAAAAGCAAGCCATTATACGGCTTGCTTTTTACTATGAAATACGTTCCATTGCTGTCTTCAATGTCCCGACAACAAAAGCAATTTCTTCACTTGAAATAATAAGCGGTGGCGCTAATGTTAACACGTTATTATAACCTGCTGTTGTCATTCCGTTACGTCCAATGATTAACCCTTTTTCTTTACAAGCATTCACTACACTTGCAATTTTATCATTATCAATTGGTTCTTTTGTCTCTTTATCATTTACTAACTCCATACCAACTAATAAGCCTTTTCCCCTAATGTCTCCAACAAACGGATGATCTCCAATCTCTTCCTTTAACTGTTTTAATAAAAGCGATCCCATTTGTGCAGAACGCTCAATTAAATTTTCATTTTCCATAATTTCTAAGTTTTTAAGTGCTAACGCACAAGCAGCTGGATTCCCGCCAAACGTATTAATATGCCGGAAAAATTCATATTCTCCAGTCCCCTTAAACGCTTCATAAATTTCTTTCTTCACTGCTGTTGCTGATAATGGTAAGTATGCACTTGTAATCCCTTTTGCCATTGTAATAATGTCAGGCTTTACATCATAATTCATAAAACCAAACGCTTTTCCAGTACGTCCAAAACCACAAATTACTTCATCACTAATAAGTAGAGCTCCATGTTTTTGACAAATTGTATGAACAGCTTTCATATAATCCTGAGGTGGCATCAAAATACCACCACCTGTAATAATTGGTTCCATAATAAATCCAGCTATCGTTTCACTTAGCTCCCACGTCATAACACGGTCAATTTCCTTCACACACTCTATGTCATAAATGTTTTGCGATTCCACCCCTGGCATTCTGTAACAATCTGGCGGCGTCACATGTAAAAATCCTGACGCAAACGGCTCATATTGATATCTACGCTGCGCTTGTCCTGTCGCTGCCATCGTCGCCATTGTATTGCCATGATAACCGCGATAACGTGACATAAATTTATAACGATGTGGTTGCCCATTATGTGCACAATATTGCCTTGCAATTTTAAAGGCCGTTTCATTAGCTTCTGATCCACTATTAGAGAAAAAAATAACATATTCTCCTCCAAGCCATTCATTTAACTTTTCAGCAAGCTGAATTGCGGGTTCATGTGATTGAGACATTGGAAAATATGATAGTGTTTGCAATTGCTCATACGCTGCATCAGCAAGTTCTTTTCTTCCATACCCACTATTCACACACCAAAGCCCACTCATACCATCTAAGTATCGTTTCCCCTCTATATCTTCCACCCAACATCCTTCGGCTTTTGCCCCAACCATTGTGCTATTTGGGCTAAAAGGGCGCATGCCATGCCAAACATACTTTTCATCCTTTGCTAATAACATATCTGTTTGTTTTGTTTTCACCATACATTCCACCTTCCAAAACAACTTATATTTCTTCAAGCTGTACTGGTGCCATGATGAGGTAAAGTTTTCTCTATTTATTTTCATTCCACATGAACGAAACAAATCCTACCAACTGCAGCGTAATATTTTTAAGCAAAACCCCAAAATAATAGAGCTCTCCAAGAAACTGGAAAGCTCTCTTTCTTCTTAATGCGTAGACACATCACTAACCCCATGACCTGTATTAGATTTGACAAGGATTTCATCAAACTTCGCTGCATCTTCTTTCTTGCTTGAGAAAATTGTTCCTAAGTACGCTGCTAAAAATCCAAGTGGAATAGAAACAATCCCAGGTGTTGTGTAAGGGAATAACGCTTCTCCGACAAAGATTGCTTTTCCAGCCTCAGGACTCCAAACATTTGGGCTCAGTGCCACTAATGCAATAGCTGAAACTAAACCAACAACCATTCCGCAAATCGCTCCTGTTGTATTAAAACGCTTCCAATAAATTGTAAACAAAATAACCGGTAAGTTCGCACTTGCAGCAACGGCAAACGCTAACGACACGAGGAATGCAACGTTTAATGTTTGAGCAAATAGCGCTAAAATAATAGATAATACCGCTACCCCAATTGAAGCATAGCGCGCCATTGATACTTGTTCTTTTTCTGTTGCTTTACCTTTACGAATGATCTCATTATAAAAATCATGTGCAAATGCAGAAGCTGCTGTTAATACAAGACCTGCCACAACAGCTAAAATCGTTGCAAATGCAATTGCAGAAACGAAAGCAAATAAGAAATCTCCACCAAGTGCTTTTGCTAATAAAGGTGCTGCCATATTACCAGCTGGGTTTGCTTGAATAATCGCAGCATTCCCTACAAATGCAGCTGCACCAAAGCCTAGGAAAATCGTCATAATATAAAATGCACCAATTAACCATGTCGCATATACAACAGACTGACGTGCTGTTTTAGCATCACGAACAGTGAAAAAACGAACAAGAATATGAGGTAAACCAGCTGTCCCAAGAACAAGACCTAAATTTAAAGAAAGCGTATCTAAACCATCCTTATATTTCACACCTGGATTTAAAAAAGCTTCCTTTAGAGGTGTTGCCGTTTTCATCTGCGCAAACATTTCTGTCACGCTAAAATTAAATTTTGCAAATACGATTACTGAAATAACAAATGTTCCCGCCATTAGTAAGACAGCTTTGACAATTTGTACCCAACTCGTCGCTGTCATACCTCCAAAAATTACATATACCGTCATTAACGTCCCAACGATTAAAACAGATGTCGTATATTCTATTCCTAATAATAATTTAATAAGTGCTCCTGCTCCCACAAGTTGTGCAATCATATAGAAAATTGAAATTGTCATCGTATTTAAAGCTGCAACTCCGCGTACCTTTTTCGCATCAAAACGAGCTGCAATCATATCAGCTAATGTATATTTCCCTAAGTTTCTAAGTGGTTCGGCAACAAGATATAATACAACTAAATAAGCAACAAGAAAGCCTATGCTATAAAAGAACCCATCAAATCCAGTTAATGCAATTGCCCCTGCAATTCCAAGAAAAGAAGCAGCTGACATATAATCCCCCGCAATGGCCAGACCATTTTGCCACCCAGTCAAGCCTCCTCCTGCCGTATAAAACTCATTCGCATTTTTCGTCTTTTTCGATGCAAAGTATGTAATGACGAGCGTACCAAGGACGATAATCAAAAATAGTGCAAACGCCGTTGTATTCAAGTTTATCCCCTCCCTTTTTGTATATCTTGAAGAATCTTTTGTGAAGTCTCGTCGAACGATTCTGCTTTTTTGCTATAGATCATACATAACGCCCACGTCATAACAAATTGTGCAAAAGCAAAAACCCAAGCCCATGTCACATCACCAAATACTGGTGTATTTAATACCTTTGAATAAGAAGTTAAAATCGGCAATGCAATAAAAAAACTTAAAAAGAAAATACTCATCGGAACAATAAATTTCCGCTTCTTTTCTAGCAATAATTGAAATTCTTCTGATTGAACGACTTCTGTATAATTTACCTCCCCTTGTAACTTACGTGCCGAACTATCTCGTTTCATTCGCCCTCTCCCCTCTCCTTCATTCTTTAAATAAAATTCTCCCTCGCCTCTACAAAAATATAAATTTTACAAATATTCAGAAACTTTATATTTATTTTAGACAATCTCTTCTTCTCTGCAAAGATTTTTCGATAGACATTTTTCGGCATATTTTTCTAATTTCTTAATATATTTTTGAAAAATAAAGAAGTAGCGCTCACCGCACTACTTCCTTATTTTTCTCTTTTTCTAAGTTTCGTGCCGTCCTACTTAATTCAACATCTTTTCCATCTTTATACGTACCAAATAAAAAATCATACACTGGATTCGACACACCAAACCAATAATTTTCATTTTTATAATGATGCAAAATATGTGTTTTTTTTAACCATCTACCAAAACGAGTCAACGGACGAATTGGTCTATGTGCTATATAATGTTTCCATTCATAAACAAGTAACATTATAATCATTCCTATTCCAAATGAGAGTGTAATCGTTACATCTTTTGTGATCCCATATAGAATGAACAAATAAATCGTAAACCCTGGCAGGCTATACCAAGCTGGTAAAAATAATAATTTTAAATCATCAGGATACACATGATGGTCATAATGTAATCTCTTTAACATTTTCAGTAAAAATGGATTTTTTGGAGGCTTCATATGAAATAAAAATCGATGCGTAACATATTCATTCACTGTATAAAAAATGATACCAGCAAGACATGATATACCCGCTATTCCTGTAAATAATTGCATTTGCAAAATAATGATAAAAAGAATCATTACCCCAATCATAATGATAATATCATGTTGTAAAAAAAACTCCTTCCATACTCTTTTCATTCATCCTATCCCCTTTCTTCGAAAAAACAGCCGTAACATATCGTTACGACCCTTTCTATCTTATCTATGTTACTCTCTTTATATTATAAATTAGCTCGTTGCTCTATTGTAGAGAAAAAGTCATTCGAACCAAATATATTTTGTTTCGGTATAATATTTTCAACTGCAAAGACAGTTACTTCTCCTCTCTGCACTTCTCCAATTATAAGTCCCAACAATTCATGATTTACAGCAAATGTTAATTGCTTTGTTTGAAGTAATCTTTCAACAGTTTGAAGAACAGCCTCATATAAAGGGTTCCTATCCGTTATTTCTTTTCTAATCTTTGGCGCTAATGTAATGATAATTTCTTTTCCATTAACTGTGGTTCGATACATAAAAATCTCCCCTTCGGTCTTATATGAACAACTGTAAGGCTTTATACGCAAAGTGAATCGAGTACCCGACTAAAATGAAACCAGCTCCCAATGTAATATAACCGAGTGCCTTTGGCTTAAGTAGAGTTCGTCCAAAATGAACAGAAAAAGCGATATTTAAATTCCACAAAATAATACCACCAATGATGCAAAGGCTATATAAAAACGCCTCCTGCTTTGTGACTTTCGTAAGCAGTGAACTAAGCGTACTTCCATATACACCAAACCAAAAGACAAGATTTAATGGATTAGATACCGCAATGAAAAAACCTGCCATATAGGATTGATGAAGTCCTCCTACCTCTTCTTGATTATATTCCATATTTGAATGCAAAATTCCTTGTTTTACACTTTGAAATCCTAAATAAAACAGTAAGAAAAAACCTATACAATACATAAATGCCTGTACATATGTATACATAAATACAGAAGACAATCCAAAGTAAATAAGAAGCATAAATAAAACATCTGCACTCATGCCCCCTATTCCAACAAGCCAAGAGTGCCAAAACCCACGTTCAATCCCTCTTTTTAACATTTCAATATTAATCGGTCCTACTGGTGCAGCCAATGAAATACCTAGTACAATTTGTTGTATAATCGCTCCAAACATAGTTCTATCCTTTCCTACTCCTTTTATATTAGCTAATGAAAACACGACAAAATATAGACTATCTTTTTCAAAAAATATACACCATTAAAATGTCCTTTTTTATCCAAAATATGCAAAAAAGCCGTCCATAGGCGGCTTTCACTTCTCTATTTTATGATGAAATGGACATTTACCTGTAATCGGTTGAATATCGTCTCCAATAAAATATTGCTTCCACTCACGATGCTCTGGGTCACCATAATGACTGATATTCGGATGTTTCGGCAATTGATCCCATTTTTCCACCCGTTCTCTGACCATTTGCCGCGAATAAGCACCTTTGGGCCGATCTCCTTCTAAACCTTCAAATATAATTCGCGGCTGAAATCCTATAATGAGTGAATTTCCTAAATGTCGCGTTTTTCTTTGTTCATAAGCAGGAGCGTTTCCAAAAGCAAACATAGGCTCCCCACCAAATGAAAATTCCCATAAGTAATGATCTGGATTTTCTGGGATTCTTTCAGGCCATGGCTGTTCATCTGCTTCATGTAAATATTGTAGCACTTTCCAAAAGTAAGAACGGTAATACTCAAGTGATCGTTCTTCATATTCCGGTTCTACAAATAGAAAAAAACCTCTTCTTACAACAGGTCGTTCGTTCATCAACTCCAAAAAAGAACACATCGTCTGTGGTAAATGATTCCAATCATCATGAGACAAGAATGAGTAGCGAAGTTCATTCTTCTTTAAGGCTGTTAAACCAAAATAACAAGGAAACGATGGATCCAATACAACATTAGAAAAATTTCCAAATTCCTCAGAAACCCATATTGGTATATCCTTCCTCATCTTCATTCCTTCATTATCCAATAAATAAGACTGATTCATTCTCTCACCTCATTATGTACAGTACTCACTTAAACATATTAGAAAAAGAGCTTGTCCTATACCATAAAAAAACTTGCGTAAAAAATTATTTAAAAATACAAAAACTTAAAACCGCTTACTTGACTAAAATCTACCATTTCATGTATATTAAAACTATCATTTAGCAGAATATTCGATAATATAATTTTTTTAGTTTTATGAATTCGCGAATATTTCAAATCAACTTTACTAAATGAAAAAGTAATCGTTTTTTAGGGGGAATTGTAACATGCAAGGAAAAGTAAAATGGTTCAACAATGAAAAAGGCTTTGGATTTATCGAAATTGAAGGCGCTGATGATGTATTCGTACATTTCACAGCTATTCAAGACGAAGGCTACAAATCTTTAGAAGAAGGTCAAGAAGTATCTTTCGACATCGTTGAAGGAAACCGTGGACCTCAAGCTGCTAACGTAGTAAAACTTTAATCCAACATATAAAAGGGGGTTACCTTACTTGGTAACCTCCTTTGTTATTCCTTTGTATATTTCCTTTTTGCAGGGTAAAAACTATGTGAAATGCGACAGAATACAAAGGAGGAATTGATGATAGTGAGCTCACATGTGAATGATTTTGAAGAAGTAAAATTCCGCGTAGAAACAGCGCAAAAAATGGTAGGCTCTGCAACAATTACAATGGATCCCGAGTCATTACAACATGCGACAATTGCAGTCGAATCTGCACGTTCTCAGCTTGAAACAATGAAATCTGTTGCGACAGATTTAGACGAACCTTTTTTAATGAATGAAGAAAAAAAATTAAGTCTATGCGAACACCAATTGAAAGAAGCGAAACATTAAATAAGCATCCAGAGATACCTCTGGATGCTTTTTACGATAATTGCTCTCCATATGCTTTTAACTTTTCTCCGACAGTGCACTGCCGAATACAAAAAGAATGGGCATAGTATTTACTATGTGTCTTTCGATAGTGTTCCTGTAAAAAACATCCTTCACAGTATGTTTCTAACAAATCATTTACCTCTGTAATGAGCTGCTTCTTATTCACCCCTGCACCTCTCTATTCCAATATTTCTTTATGGCTATCGATTGCTGTTCCTTCTAATGCTTGCGTGGCCAATTGATGTGCTTCTTTATTCTGTTTCCTTGACACTGGTTCACAGACAAGCTTTAATTTCATCTTCTTTGCTTTTTGTTCAATCTGATCTAAGTAATGATTCAAATGTTCATCGTAGCACGGCCATTCTCCAGCTAGTTGCTGAAGTACGACTTGAGAATCACCATGTAGTGTAACCGGTTCATATTTGATTCCTAATTCCTCTAGTACATTCATTCCATATAATAACGCTGCATATTCCGCTTCATTATTATCATATATGCCGTCTATATATGCATTTCGACGAACTCGATACACCTTCTGACCTTTTTTATAATAAATACAAATACCAATTCCAGCCTCTTTCGTTTGCAGGTCATATCCCCCATCAAAGTAAATACGAATATCTTGTGGCTCCTCTTCTATTTGTTTACCGAGCTTATTCATCTCTTTAAACGTCCATTCCGCTCCCATTTCATCATAAAACAATAGTTGCTTTACTCTTCCAGTTTTCTCAAAATCAGTTGCAAATTGAAGTGCCTCTTCTATGTTCATATAATCTGTTATTAATTCTGTTTGAAGATTCGATTTTGTTTTATACACCCAACATATTTTATATTTCATGTTAATTTCCCCTTATATAAGAATTCGTATTTTTATTTTATTATATTTTACCAAGAGTCACTGTATTGTATGCGAATGAATCAATTCATATTGTGAATAACCCCCTTAACTAAAATTAAATTAGATTACTACCTTAAATTTAAGCTGGAACATTCTGACTCTCCACCCATAAATTTTTAAATAGGATGCTCCTTTATATAGTGAAACTTTAATGAGCCTCGATCAAAAAATGAATATTCAGTTATTTTATAATAAGAAAAAATACTTAATAATATCACAATCGTTAAAGTTCCTAATCCAACAAATGCTATCTTTTTCTGAATCTCATTTGCTTTACTGGTAACTTTTACCTTAACCTTTGTTAACTCTTACTACCCGTAAATTAATTTTAGTGTAATGAATCAAAAGTACTTATTTATATATAAATAAAGAGGCTACCCAATCATTCCGATTTGGTTCAGCCTCTTTGTTTATTCTTTACATCACTTTTTCAAATTGCACTCGTTTATTAATCCAATACATAACAGGCATACCAATAGCCATTACCACAAATTCACCCGCTGCACATGTAAGCCATGTAAATAAAAATGGCAGTTCAAATGCAAGGTGAAGTTCTATCGCTATCATAAACATTGTAACTGTAAAGATAACTGTATTAAAAATCATACGAGCCCAAACACCCTTAATAAAACGCATAGAAATAATCGTAGCGAGAAGTGCAAGAATGGATTGTCCTACTCCAAATACTAAATCATACCCAATCATAGGTGAGAAAAAGAGATTTGTTAAAAATACACCTAAGACAATTCCATAAATTGATTTCTTATTAAATACCACGAGATGATTAAACATTTCCGAAATACGAAATTGTACATTCGTAAAGCCAAATGGCTGAATAAGTGCAGAAACAGCAATATATAACGCTGCCAAAATACCATTACCAACTATAGTTTTTATTTTCATGACAAAATCTCCTTAGTTTTTTTACGTGGGATGGTCCCGAACCACGTGATTCGTTTTTAAACAGCAAATTTACATTGTACGCAATAGTCAACCATTCGTCAATAGATTCCTATCCTTTACTATCCTTTCTCTTATAGACCGCGTATAATAAAGTATATGAAAGGTTTAGGAGGTTTCACTTCATGACAGCAATAATTCAAAATGAAAAAGTGATCGTTTCTATCTCTGAAAAAGGTGCTGAACTAGAGAGTGTTCGCTTAAAAGAAGACAATACAGAATATTTATGGCAAGGAGATCCTAAATATTGGGGGCGCCGTGCACCAATTTTATTCCCAATTGTCGGTAGATTAGTGGACAATGCATATTATGTAGATGGTAAGCCTTATTCATTAACACAACACGGGTTCGCTCGCGACCTTATATTCTCTGTAAAAGAGCAAAGTGAAACAAAAATTACTTATGTAGTCACTAGTAATCAAGAAACTTTACAAAAATATCCTTATGAATTTGAGTTGTATGTTTCTTATAAACTAGACGAGCAAAATATACATGTTACTTATGAAGTGATTAACCCTACTTCAAAAGAAATGTTATTTTCTATCGGAGCACATCCAGGGTTCAATTGTCCTTTAATAGAAGGTGAATCATTTACAGACTACCATTTATCATTTAATGGCCCTGAACATTTAGAAACAAGCGTTTTAAAAGGACCATTTCTATCAAAAGAAAAACAATTGGTTGTTGAAAATAAGACAGAATTACCACTTACATACGATTTATTCAAAAATGACGCCCTTATTTTTGAAAATATGAATACAAATGAAATTTCTATTCGCTCTCATAAACATAATAAATTTGTCAAAGTAGCATTTGAAGGTTTCCCATTCGTTGGTGTTTGGACATCAGGTAATGACGCTCCTTTCTTATGTATCGAACCTTGGTATGGGATTGCTGACGAAGTAGAACCAGCAAAAGATTTCAAAGAGAAAAAAGGCGTACAACCCTTACAAGCAAATGAAACATTTACATGCCGCTACAGCATTACAATTGGATAAAGTGCCTTTTTTCATATTCTATCCCTCATCTTTACAATTAGGTGAGGGATTACTATCAACGAATGCTATATAATAATGGAGGTATTCAATTTTGATTGAAGTATATATTGATGGTGCATCAAAAGGAAATCCCGGTCCTTCTGGTGCTGGAGTTTTTATTAAAGGTGTTCAGCCACCTGTGCAACTATCACTACCACTTGGAACCATGTCCAACCATGAAGCTGAGTACCATGCATTACTCGCTGCATTAAAATATTGCACAGAACATAATTATAACATTGTCTCTTTTCGTACAGATTCACAGCTTGTTGAGCGTGCTGTGGAAAAAGAGTATGCAAAGAACAAAATATACGTACCGCTTTTAGAAGAAGCACTACAGTACATAAATAAATTTGATCTTTTCTTTATAAAGTGGATTCCTAGTAGTCAAAACAAAGTTGCCGATGAATTAGCAAGAAAAGCCATTTTAAAAAATTAATGGAGGTTTTAATGTGAAAAAAGGTTGGATTGCTCCTCTCGCTTTATTATTTGTCTCCTTTATTTGGGGGGCCACGTTTGTTGTCGTTCAAAATGCAATGTCATTTGTTGGACCATTTACTTTTAATGGTGTTCGCTTTTTACTTGCTGGAATCATTTTATTATTTGTCCAATTTATATTCTCGAAACAAACTTCAAAACAAGAAATTCAGTATAGTAGCATTGCTGGTTTAATTGTCGGATTTTTCTTATTTGTCGGTTATTTGTTGCAAACATTTGGATTACTCTATACTACTTCTTCTAAAGCAGGATTTTTAACTGGACTCAGTATTGTTATGGTTCCCATTCTTTCGTTTGTTTTTTTAAAACAAAAAGCTACACCTTTTATCATACTTGGCATTATTACTGCAACAGCGGGTCTATATTTACTAACCGCTGGTGATTCTTTTCAATTAAATATTGGTGATATACTCGTTCTCGGCTGTGCAATTGCCTTTGCAGCGCATATTCTCATCAACGGGGTCTTTTCTAAAAAGATATCCCCTTTATTATTGAGCACATCCCAAGTATTGTCTGTTGGAATTTTTTCTTCCATTTGTGCTTTTTTATTCGAGGACTGGGAAAAGTTATTTTCAATCTCTTTATGGACGAATTCCGCTTTTTTATTTGCTCTACTTGCAACATCCCTATTCGCAACATCAATCGCTTTTTTTATTCAAACAGCTGCGCAAAAACATACTTCTCCAACGAGAGTTGCCATTATTTTCGCAATGGAACCTGTCTTTGCTGCCTTAACAGGTGTTCTTGTCGCAAACGAACAGCTTTCTATTCCCGCAGTACTTGGTTGTCTCTGTATTTTCTTAGGTATGATCTTCGTTGAACTTCCTTCAAAAGCAAAAAAAGAAGCGCAGGCTGCGTGATGTTACGCTTGTAACGTCCGCATAAAAGCCTTTGCGCTTTTTTTATCAGTAATTTTCTCTTCTCTCAAACGCTCTAATAAAGCGATAAAATAACTGCCATCAAATTGCAATTGATGTTTAATTGTTGCCTCAATTGCCGTATTCACAAGCCCATCAGATGCACCTGTATACCCTTGACCAAACATAATAAACCCTTGTGCATCCTCTGATAATTTAAATCCTTTTGTATGTAAAAATGAAAGATAATCTTGTACTGTTTGCATGCTGTTCCCACCTACCAAAAAATTCTCCACTTCCTATCATACAAGTTTTCAGGCTTCTTGAGAATAGATAAAAACAACATTAGATGATTCGCTAATTTTCACTTTCTTTCCCTCACCTTGGTTATATTGTAAGGTGTTACATGATGTGAAGATAAAGAAAATGAAATAATCCCCTATATAAAAAGGATTCATCTACCGCATCAAGAAATAAATAAAGTGTAACTTTATTTGGCGGGAATTTTCTTCATTCCGCACCTGTCTCTCTTGATATATTCTGAACATTGAGACCAAAAGATCATTACTCACAAATAACGAGATAAAAAGGAGAAATGTAATGAAACAAGCTCTATTAATTATTGATTCTCAACAAGAACTGATTGATGGTAACGAGCAAGAATCTGCAGTATTTCATAAAGATCAATTATTAACGAACATAAATATAGCCATTCAAAAAGCAATTCAATCCAATGCTCTTATTATTTTCGTCAGAGATACTGATGTTGCTTCGGGTGTGGGGAAAGGCTTTCAAATACATGAGGAAATTAAAGTACCTCATACAGCACAAATCATAGACAAACAAGCAACCAATTCATTTTATAACACCTCTTTACATACGATTTTAAGAGAAAAAGAAATTGGCCATCTTGTTATCGGTGGTTGCAAAACCGAACATTGTATTGATACCGCCGTTAGAACAGCAACTGTACAGGGATTTGACGTCACTTTAATCAAAAACGGTCATTCTACAAATGATTCTACGATTTTATCAGCCAAGCAAATTATTGACCATCATAATAAAACACTACATGGTCATTATAATGTGGATCATTTTTCTGTTGTGAGAGATGTCGAGGAAGATTTATTTTCTCCTATTCATGATCAATACCGTGAGTAGAAAAAATCGCATTTATAAATAAAAAAGATTCCTTTTTTAAAAGGAATCTTTTTTCAACCGAATATCTGCGCAGCAATGCCATATAATCCACCATTTCGTTTCAAAAATTGAGTGCTGTTTTTCATCATAACTGGTGGTTGATTTACCTTTTGAAATCCAGCTGTCTCGAGCACTTTCATAAAAAATTCTTTTCCTTCTGGTACATCAATTCTAAGTCTTCCCTTATAGTCTTTTGCCAAATGATGAACAATTGTAGTTGCGATATTATCACTCGGCGCAACAATCGGTCCTATAATTCTATTTTCTGGAGTTTGCACGCTCATTCCATATCCTACAATATTATTTTCTTTGTCTTTTACAACCACACATTGTTCTGATTGTTCAATTCTTCTCTGTATAAAATTGCGTCTATTTACACCGCAAGCCAATTCATCTAACTTCACAATTCTATTACTATCTCCCTCGCCATAATCCATAAAAGTGTACTTCTTACTCCCCTCAAAACCCATGAGAGTTACATACTGATTACATATATATTTCGAAACATGACTAACCGCTTGAAAACCTAATTTTTCATATAAAGGTTTTCCCTCTTCTGTAGCAATAAGCATAATCGATGTCTTTTCTGAAACATTTCTTATACAAGCCTCTGTTATTCTTCTGCCAATCCCTTTTCCTTTATACTGCGGATGTACAATGACCATGCCAATAGAAGCTAGCTTCTCTCCATATAAGATAATAGCTGCACTGGCAATACATTCGCCTTTCATATTCTTCCCACCATATACAATTCCTGATTGGAAAATTGTTTTGATTTCTTCTAAACTATAATCCCATCCAACTAATTCAGATAAATGTATAAGATGCGGGATATCTTTTTCCTCAATTCTCTCTATTGTAATCACTATCTACCCTCCCACTATATTCCATAAAGGTTGCTCGCTTAATAAAGGAAAACTTTAATCAGTGGGGGTTTTCTTCATCCCCCACTGATTATTAGTTGAACCAATCGGGCTTTTACGGGAAGTTGATCCCCCACCTATCTTCCTTGTTTCTCTCTGAATCTTGAGATGGGGGTCTTACTGCCCGTTAATGCGGGATAAATAGGAAAGAGCTCTATTATTCTTGCTTATTAATAATTTGTGCTAAATCCATAAAAAAGCTTAATGATTCAGGGTTGGCCATGGAACCTTGATTGACTACTTTTTCTGCCGGAAACCCTAATAAAATTTTTCGAATTGGAACTTCTAATTTCTTTCCACTCAATGTTTTCGGAATTTGCTCTACTACGTAAATTTCGTCAGGTACAAAACGTGGTGAAACTTTTTGTTTTATTTCGGCTTTTATCGCTTCTTTTAGATTATCACTCATATTTACTTCAGGTTTTAACACGACGAAAAGTGGCATAAATGATTGACGTCCAAGGAGCTCTAAATCCACTACTAGACTCTCCATAATAGCATCTAGCGACTCAACTATACGATAAATTTCGCTCGTCCCTAGACGTACACCTAGCCGATTGATCGTAGAGTCTGATCGTCCGAAAATAACACAGCTTCCTTTATCATCAAATTTAATCCAATCACCATGTCGCCAAATCCCTGGATACATCTCAAAATAACTTTCAAAATAACGTTTATTCTTGTCATCTCCCCAGAAATAAACGGGCATCGATGGCATTGGTGCCATTATAACCAATTCCCCAACTTCATTAATAACTGAATTTCCCTCATCATCAAATGATTGTACGTGGGCTCCTAAAGAACGTGCTTGTATTTCTCCAGCGTAAACAGGCAATATAGGCGAACCACCAACAAATGCCGTACATACATCGGTCCCTCCACTAGTTGAAACAAGCCACACATCTCTTTTCACATTCTCATATATCCACAAGAATCCTTCTACCGATAGAGGTGAACCTGTTGAACAAATAGCCTTTAACCTAGAGAAACGATGTCTTTCTTTTGGCTTAACCCCGAATTTCATACATGCGCTAAGGAAACCTGCACTTGTACCAAAGAAAGTAACACCAACTTCTTCTGCAAAATCCCATAATATATGTATACTCGGATAAGATGGACTGCCATCATATAAAACAATTGTACCTCCAGTTAACAGTCCCCCCACTAAAAGATTCCACATCATCCATCCTGTCGTTGTAAACCAAAAGAACACATCATCTTGATTCACACCTTGTTCAACTAATAATGTTTTAAGCTGTTCTAATAGTATTCCACCTTGACTTTGTACAATCGGTTTTGGCAACCCTGTTGTTCCAGAAGAAAATAAAATCCAAAGAGGATGTTCAAATGGAACCTTTTCAAAAACAAGCTCACAATCTCCTCGCAATAGATCCTTCCAATACATTGTACGATTATTCAATTTAGAGTCATTACTGCTAACATAAGGGATTAAAACAGTCTGTTTTAAAGTAGGTAGACTCGATTGAATTTCCGAGATATTTGTTATTCTATTCTGAATTTTACCATTATAAGAATATCCGTCAACCGCAAATAAAATTGTCGGTTCAATTTGTTTAAATCGATCAATAACAGTATTTGTCCCGAAATCAGGAGAACAGCTGGACCAAATGGCTCCAATACTGGCACATGCTAAAAAAGCAATTACTGTTTCAGGAATGTTAGGCATATAAGCAACTACACGATCTCCTTGTTTCACTCCTAATTCCTTTAGAGAATTTGCCACCATCGCTGTCTTTTGCTGAAGTTCTTTCCAGCTTATTTCTGTTCTCCGAGTGGTTTCTGATTGAAAAATTACTGCTGGCTTATTTCCTCTTACATTTCGAAAAACATGTTCCGCATAATTTAAAGTAGCACCTGTGAACCATTTTGCCCCGGGCATCTTTCTTGATTCCAAAACTTGATTATATGGTGTGTTAGATTTGACTTGGCAGTAATTCCAAATATTTTCCCAGAACATTTCAAGTTCGTCAACAGACCATTTCCATAATTCACTCTGATTGCTAAAAGATAAATCCTTCTCTTGTTTAAGCCATTTCATAAAGAGACTGATACCTGATTTTTCTATTTGTTGTTGTGATGGCTTCCATAATAGGTCCCCTTCAGTAACCATTTTCATTGTTATTCATTCCCCCTTAGCTAACAATTTTTTAGACGTAAATAATAACTATATACAGTATTTGCTCTTTAAAAACCTTTTTTTCAAAGGAGGAAGTTCGTACTTTAATAAAAAAGCTCTCCTATAAAAGGAGAACCTTTTTACTACTAGCTTAATAAACTTATGTCTAAAGAAACCTGAACTTGTAATTATCTTCTGCTTTCATTCTTTCAAACTCTTCTTTATGCTCTACATACAAATGGACTTTTTCTACATCTCTCACTTTACAACCAACGCCCCTGATTGGAACATAACAGCAGAACCACACCTCTCTTGAAACCATTTCTGTTGTCTTAGTAACTTGAATTTTTTATTTATTATTCTTTTCTTTTTTGTTGATACTCAAAGAATGAGGTTACTCTCCCTCCTATTCAGTTACCCAAACTTTCTCCTTCTTTCTATACTTACAACCCTGCTCTTAAGTATGATCAATATATAAAACCCCTTCTCATAAAGAAAGGGGTTTTACATAATTTTATTATCTTATTCAGTTACTTGATACACGATACGATACATGCCTCTTTTCAATCTTTTCCTCTATTTCTCGTAAATTCTCTTTATCACTTAATAATAATTGTTTATTCTCTATCAATAATTGTTTAAAGGATTTTCTTATTTTCTTTCGCATAATTTTTTCCTCCTTCACTATTACAAATAACTTATCAAAGGATTATTTATATAAAAGATAAGTGATTATCTGTATAGTTTTATAATAAAAGATTCATGTGAAATCTGTTTGAATTCCAGATGAAAACTAAGTATTTTTTCTGACAACTCCATCAATTGAAAGAAGTTACATAAAAAATAACGTCTAATCAACATATACTTGATTAGACGTTATTTATAGTATAAAGCATTTCTTTTTTATAACATATTTATAAACATTTCGGGTCTTCCCCAGTTCATTTCTCCACAAACAAAACGTACTTTCTCTTCATCAATTGTATGCAAACCTTCCTCTAACAAACAGGAAATTGGAACTTCACAATGAATTCTTGCCAATTGTAATGATATATTTAAGTTTTCCAAATCATTTTCAATTTTTGTACGCTGTGCTTTCGTCAATGACGCTATATTTTCTAGTACTGCCGCTACTGTACCATGTTCTTGAATTAATTTATACGCTGTCTTCTCACCAATTCCTTTTACACCTGGGTAGTTATCACTCGTGTCTCCCATAAATGCTTTCGCATGAACGATTTGCCAAGGCTCTACGCCTTTTTCTTCCATAATCTTCTCTGGTGTATAATATTCATAGTTTCCGATTCCTTTACGAAGAAGCATTACGGTAACATTTGTATCAACAAGCTGTAATAAATCTGTATCACCTGTTAGAATATATACTTCCGCCTCACTAGCGTATTCTTTTGCTAACGTACCAATACAGTCATCAGCTTCATAGCCCTTCATTCCAATTACAGGAATAGATAACTGTGAAGTCATCTCTTGTACTAAATCAAATTGCGGAATCAATTCTTCTGGTGGCGCTGCACGGTTTGCTTTATAATTTGAGAACGATTCCGTTCGGAATGTCGTACTTCCCATATCCCAGCACGTTACAATATGCGTCGGTTCAATTGCTTGGGTTGCTGTTAATAAATGTTTCATATAACCATGAATCCCATTTGTTGGGGTACCGTCTTTTCTCTTCATAAATTGTCCATAAACACTTGTTGCGTAAAAAGCACGAAATAATAGTGCCATACCGTCAACTAACAATACTTTTCTCATAATTCCTCTCCTACTAACAAAAAATAATAACCTCACGTTATCTCGTAAGGTTATATAAATAGATTACCATTCTACGTTTTTGTTCAACTTTATCCATTATACAATGTTTTCATATATTTAGCACCATTAACAGCTCAAGATGTTTGACTACAGCATGTGTGGAGCAATCCAGAATACGTATTTTTACCTGTTGAAACGACTACAGCCTTCGCAGTTCCATTCACGATATGCGTGCCTTTAAAACATACATTTTCAAGTTGAATTGGATTGTAGTCTTTCATTCGTTTTAATGGAATAAAACGTTTGCGTTCAAGATGATAACAGCTTTCAAATTTCTCTACATTTGCTTCTTTTCCTGTTAACACCGATTCATTTACTAACAAATCTTCTGCATATATAATACGTACATCAGCTGGAACTATATCACCTGCTGACAGAAAAACCATGTCCCCTGGAACTAGCTCTTCAACTGGAAGTTTCATTATTTTTGATTCACTATTCTGACCTACAGATGTATATCCTTCTACCCTAGAAACAGTAACTGTTACAATCTCGCAATGATTGTAATTATGAACACGTTGCTTTGCAAAACCAGGAATCATTTCGCTTAATTTCATCATTACATCAGAAAAAATTGCTCGTTTTGAAGATAATTCATTTTTCCCGTACACATGAATACGCTTCTGTGCTTCTTTCATTGAAAGACCATCTCTTGTTGTTTTAAAATAAGCAAATACAGATTTGACATCTCTAGTTGCAATTTCAATTAACAAATCTTTATTTTGTTTTAATAGAGATTGTTCTTTCAACATTTTTTTGCTTTGTTTATGTGACATGTTACCCACAATTTTATTTACATATAACATATTACCGTCTCCTCCTTTACAACATAGGAAGAAACGCTTTGTTTCTCAATTTATCTCACTTTAACCACTCATATTTCTCTATAGCTTGTTAAAGTGTGCCACGTTCAACTCATCCTTATTTCAGCTCATAACTAGCTGAACGTTATCTTATGATAAATATAGAGGGAGGAACAAGTCGTTTCCTGCCTACATCATATATTTTTGTTTCGAAGTATATGGGTAACGGAACCGAGTCAGAATTTGACATGCTCCTCACCTCCCTTTTCATTTTTTAGTTAGTACTTATAGCTTGTTTATAAAAAGACCTCTACTCATAAGCGAGTAAAGGTCATTACATACATAAATAAGCGATTCCTAATCAACATAGAAATCCGCGAACCTCTCCCTCGCCGAGTTTTAGCACTGTATAGCATAGGTACGTTACCAGCTACGTTAAGAAAAACCTTAATTCGATCATTCCTGTTGACCCATTGGCGTCTCTCGACATTTTTGGGCAGTAGCATTTCTCTATACAGGAGCCTCACCTAACAGAGACTTATTTTTATTACATAGAAAATGTTACTCCTATTTAAAATAGATGTCAACACTTTGAATTCAAACTTTTTCCTTATTACGACAAGTATTTCCTAGAAAATGATTCAAGACAGAAATACACTTATTCTAATACTAATTGTTTAAGGTTTTTCAATATGTTAAACACCCAGCAATCACGATTCCAATAGAAATTGATAAAAACATAAGAAAAAGTCCAACAGCCTGGTTATCTTCTTCGATGCTTTGGTTGATATTAAAACGCGGTGTAAGCCATTCAGCTAAATAAAACACAATAATTTGTGCTAATACTCCAATCGCTCCCCATAAAACCATATCCATTAATGAAACAGAATGAGCAGCCGTAGAATACAAAACAATTGCAAGCCCAAGAAGTCTTCCTCCAAGTGCATAGCTTGCTGCTTTATTCCCTTTAGCCATTAATGAAAATTCCTTCACTTTTGTTGTCACTTCCATAAGAAAAAGACCAATACATAAAAGACCGATTGTAACTGCTAAATAAAGTAAGAAATTTATCATTTCTAAACCTCCTTTTTAATTCCTACAGGTAAATAATATGATTCATTCCCCGTAATTTTTTCACCAGCACGTATACCAATACTACTTGGCTTCCCAGCAATTAAAAATGATCCAAACACATACGACAGCTCCTCGATCCCCTTTTCAGTCTCAAGAGAAACAACAGGAAGCTTTAAATATTTTTGAAATATAGGAAGCTCTTTTTTATACGTTTGATATGAATTTTGATTAACAATATTAGTGTCTTTATCACGAATTGTAACCGTGTCGCCTTCTCTACCGAACGAAGGTTTTTGAACAAAAGAACTTTTTCCTAAAAACAGATCTGCTTCTAGGTAAGTAGGAAGCATATATTCTTTAATCCATTGTTGTTCCTCATTTGTATAAAAAGCACCTGCCTCCGCTAATCCCCAAATGATACATTGAACCGATTTCGGCTGCAGTAGAAAAGATGAAATCGGATTTATAATAAAAAGCTTTCCTTCCTTTACAAGCTGCAGTAATTCGATCCCTACAAGATCTCCAGTGTTAGGATCTTGGTCCTCAACTAAGTGTTCAATAGGATATGTCTGGCGATACAAAACATCAATTGGTACACCATCTCCGTCAAGTAAAGCATCTTCAGTAATTCTGAGTTCTGACATTGACACCACGTTGTTGCTAACCTGACATAGCTGACTCAAATACCGAGTTGTATTCCAATCTTCTATATGTTCATGATGGGCTGTAAAGACAACGTTTGGTCTTTCTATCCCTTTAACCGCTTCCATCACAGCTTTTGTGATACCAGAAGAGAGAAGACGTTCCTGTTTGTTGTTTGGGTCATGATACTCTAATTCTTTGCAGACCTCCCCATTCATTTGAAAGCATTCCATGATAAAAGTCGGAGTATCGCTATTAAACTCAAGCATTTTGATACCAGTATCTGTCATCGCAAAATCAAACCGTGAAATAATAGATTCAGGAAATAGAGATTTCATTCTAATAAAAGGCAGACTGGAAGAAGGAAAACCAAGTTCAAGAAACTGAGCGTCAGACAAGGTCCGAAGAAGCCTAGCAGTCTTAAAAAATACTTTTCCCATTCGTTCCGTTGCTAATTGCAAATTTTGGATTGTTTGTTCTGTTATTTCAAAAACATGAAAAAGACTATATTCACTCCCGTATAAGTCGGACCAAAAGTGAGAGAACCTTGAATAAAATTCACTTCGTTTCTTTATGTAAAGCGACATAATTTAACCTCCGGATCCGCCCTTTGAACCGCTTCCAATTCCCCCTTTAAAATTGGACGAAGCTTGATAGGACTTAAATTCAGCAGAATTTTTGAAAGTTGATTTATTTTGATAATATCTACCACCGTAATAATAACCCCCATGATGACTTGAATGGCTGTCATCGCATCGCCACACGCCAAGTTCATCATCCCAATCCCAATCTGCACAACTCTTATCTTTTGGTTTTGAAGGGAGATCTTTTGTACAGCCTGATAAAGTACCAGCCATTAAAGATGTAAGAACACCCGTTACTAACCATTTGGTTTTTGTCACTTTCCAACGCCCCTTTATATATTATATTTTTATTATAAAAGAATTCATGATAAAGTAGAAGAAAAAGAAAGAGGGGTTACAAGTGCGGTTAGAATATCGACTCAATGATGAAGCAAAACAATATCCTGCCCTATGGAACTATGCCGATATTTCTGTGTCTGAAGCTGTCGCAAGGATGACCTGTGAGTACTTTGTTAAAGAAGGAGATACATACTTCGTAACAGCAACCTCGATGGATCCCGATGGAACAGCAGTATTATATGTGCAAAAAGAAACGTTTTTCAACGACCCTTCAGAACCCACATATTCCCATATAGGTTTTGAGAT
Source organism: Bacillus sp. AFS023182 (assembly GCF_002560575.1). NCBI lineage: Bacteria > Bacillati > Bacillota > Bacilli > Caryophanales > Bacillaceae > Bacillus > Bacillus sp. AFS023182. Next base: position 129,248 of record NZ_NTRO01000003.1, read on the forward strand.
TAGAGAATTACTAGGAGAAAATTCAATTTTAATAGAAAGTAAAGATGTATGGAACCATGACGAGATTGTAACGTATCTCCATTCAGATATTTTGTACGTTCAAAAAGACGGAATATTTATGGAATTCACCCTAGACTCCAGAGAGATTGATGAAGATCGAAAATGCTATGTTTATTATGGAAATTTCACAGGTGAACACAGATAAAGTGAAACTTTAATTCGTGGGGCCACTGATTATCAGCCCTCGCGAATCAGGCTGTTACGGACAGTTAATGCGGGGTAACAATCAAATGAATTCCCACCATTTGGAGTCTATTTGATTTCTACTATTTTTATGCTTTCCACACAATGAAATTGCAATCATTTCTAACATACCGAAAAAGGGCTCCTACAGCAAAAAAACCTTACGTATAAAACGTAAGGTTTTTTATATAGCCCCACACATGCCGTTCTCTCTAGATGTCCATAAACCTGCTCTCACAGGTGGATGTTCTCATAAATGCTTTCAGCTTCCTTCTTAAAAAGATGGCATGCTGTTTACATTTAGATATTGAACTTCCGTATTATACTCATTGGTTTAAGACATACATAAGCTACGTACACCGTAGGAATTTTATTTAATGTTAGTTGAAATAAGACCCCCGCACGTGCCGTCACTCGTAAATGTCCAAAAACCCGCTACTCGCAGGTGGATGCCCTCACAGCTACCGTACATCTTCCTCCACAAGGAAGGCTTGATGATGGTCACTAAATATTGAGCTTCCGTATAACTAACATCGGTTTTAGACATAAATAAGTTACGTACACCGCAGGATGTTTTATTTACTTGTCGCTATCTTATCACATTGCATGCAATGTGTAAAATGTAATGTTTTGAAGTAATTTCTTACTTGTGACCTTATTTTAATACAAAATATTTTTACATGCAAGAGGTTACTGTCCTTCTTTTACAATTTGGTTTTCTGGATAAGAAATCCAATCGCTCCAGCTTCCAGCATATAACTTCACATTACGAAAACCAGCTGTTTGTAACGCTAATATATTCGGACATGCTGTTACACCAGATCCACAATAGACAATTGTTTCTTTCTCTTTATTAAGATGATGGAACCGTTCTTCTTGCTCATTTTTATTTTTGAACTGACCTTCCGCCGTGATTCCATCTTTCCAAAAATAATTTTCTGCTGTCGGAATGTGACCAGCTTTAGGATCAACAAGTTCTTCGACACCAGCATAACGTCTTGGCTCTCTCGAATCAATTAACGTAACATCTGCATTTGTACGAATTTTTTCTTTCACATCTTCCATCGTTACCAGCATGTTATCTTGTACATTCGGTATGAATTTTTTCCGTTCAATAGTTGGAACTTCTGCTGTTATAGATAAATTTTGTTCTTTCCAAGCAGGAAAACCACCATTTAACAAATATGTTTTTTGATGCCCTACATATGTTAATAGCCACCATAAACGCGAAGCCATTGCACCTGCTTGACTGTCATATGCAACTACTGTCGTATGTTCATCAATACCAGCTTGAGAAAGCTTTTCAGCAAAATCCTGAATATCTGGAAGTGGATGACGACCGCCATGCTCCGTAATAGAACTGGATAAATCAAGATTCAAATCAAAATATAGCGCATGAGGAATATGTTCTTTTTCATACTGTTCTCTTCCCCAATTTGGATTAGCCAAGTCAAAACGACAATCGACTATGCGGACATGTTCATCTTCTATATGATCACGTAACCATTCGACTGTAACAATCATACTTAACGACCTTCTTTCTCTTGCAGGCGACCTACATACTCCATAACCATATCTTCTGTTACAATTTTACGTTGTGGTGCAACACCTCGTTTAGCAAGGTTATTAATTTGTTTCGTTACCATATTAATCGAATCTACTGAGAAATGTTTTCCATTTGATGCGAGTGCTACTGCCGCTTCAATTGCTGCTTCACGCTGTGCTTCTAGCTGTAAAAATGTTGTCACAATTTCATTTTGTTTACGAGAATGTGCTGTAATTGCTTTATGTACTTCCATCTTCTCTTCCCCCTAAATAATTTATATTTTCTTGCCAAATAACTTCATAAAAAAATGATTAGAGTTCCATTGTAAGCCGAATCATATCTCGGCATACAATTCCATTTTCAATAATCTCTTCTTCATAATGCTTCGAAAAGTAATCAAAATCAATAGAAAAAATACGAAAACCACATTTTTGATAGAAAGCAAGCTGTGAAATACTAGAATTCCCTGTCCCTACTTCAAGATTATGCATGTGTTTTTCTTTGGCAGTTATAATTGCGTGCTGTAATAATTGTTTTCCAATCCCTTTTCCTTGTACTTCTTCAGAAACAGCGATATTCATAATTTCCATTGTTTGTGGTCTTGTCTCAAGCAATACATATACACCTATAACCTTTCCTGCCACTTTCGCAACATGGATAAGGCCGCGCTGCAAATATGCATGAATTTGCACATCACTTGGATCGGCGAGTAATAGCAATGATTTCGGTGCTATCTCTTTAGATATGTGTTCTATTACAATCTCCATAAAATTTCCCCTTTCCCTCTTGTTCTAAACCCTCCTTGTCTACCATAAGTAATACAAAGGAGGGATTCACCATGGACAACAATGAGAAAAAGTGCAACGTCATCTCGATTGATGGAAAGAAAAAGAAAAACGGAACATATTCCCACCCAAAATTAGTTGTAGATGGAAAAACATATGAGTTTTCTTCGTTCGTCTTATGCGGTGAAACACCAGATGGCAGACGCTTGGTTCTTACCCATATGATTTCTACAGATGAATTTGCAGGATTCGTAAAATCATTGGATGCTGTACTGCAAAAGAAAATTGAACGAATCTTTTTTTCATAGAGCTTTTCAAATATGAATTTCCTTTTCGATTGCTGTTAACCGTTTCCGCAATTGTTCCTTACTTTGTTCATATAGCGCTACATCGATTGTTTCCGCTAAAGCAAATAATACACTTGCATAATACTGCTTAACATCTTCCTGCATGACTTTTTTGAATGCATCCCATTTCAATTCCCATTCTTGTTTATAGTGCTGGATAAATATCTCTTCTTCATCAGCTACATATTGAGATACGACGGGCTCAAGTGATTCCTTTGTATCTTCCTGCATTGTTGCTTTATCATTTTTTTCAAAGAAGCTTTTCTCATTTTTGAAATGAGATAATGCCTTTTTAAAATGTTTTATTTCTATAGTAGGAAACGGCTCTTTATGCGTAATAATTTGGTATTCGTAATCTGCTGTCCCATTCATAGAAATAGATTCATTTTCCAACTTACATTTCACCGCGATTTCATTCCTTGCACGTTGCATCGCTTCATCGATCCATTTTTCAAGACGTAGTGATGTTGCTCGCATTTCCTGTAATAAATCATACTGAATAAAGGCTACAAGTTCCATGAGACATTCTTGCAGTTTCATTTTCACATTTCCATCTGTTCGAAGGGATGCTGGGTTAATAAATTCAGTAAATACATCGTTATAACGTAAAAATAGACGTTGCTCCACATAATATAACAGTTCTTTCACTTCATTTTGCATTGCTTGCTCTTCTGCAAGTACACTATACGATGAAATAATATGAAGTAGCTGCTCACGTTCTGCTTCATATTTTTTTATTTGTTTTTCTTTTTCATCATTCCCTTGCTTTGCTCCTTGTATCATATTTGCCAGAAGCTGATCTGCGCTTTGCAATGCGTTATATAAAGAATGGACAGATACAAGCATTAAATCATTCATCATAAAGGATGTGAATGATTCTTCAAACTTTGCAATCCCTGAATTTTCCAAAATACCATACTTTTCTTTTGCAATACTCTTTCCTTGTTTCTCCTCAAGTGCACATAAGCTTGAAATTGCAAAGAGACGTGGATTGCGAATACCATACTGTAGGAGTTGATCTGCAATATATCCTTTCACCATTTCCAACTCATCTTGAGATTGCGCTAAGTCTGCCGCATTAATTAAGAAGAACATTTTATCAAGCGCAAATGTATCTTTCACGCGACCAAGCTGAATTAAAAATTCACGATCCGCTCTTGAAAAGACATGATTGTAATACGTTACAAATAAAATCGCATCAGCATTTTTAATATATTGGAATGCAACATCCGTATGGCGAGCATTAATAGAATCTGCTCCTGGTGTATCAACAAGAGCGACTCCTTGTCTCGTTAAAGCACAATCATAGTACAATTCCATATATTCAACAAAACATGATTTCTCTTCATTTGCTACATAATCAGAGAATTCTTCTAACGTAACTTGCACTTGTTCCCCCAAGTTATTAGAAACTGCCTGATATCCCCTCTGCACCGCACGTAAAAAACTAAACGTTGTTTTTTGTTTTCCACTTGGTGATGGATATTTCAAAATCGTATCTATTTGTGATAACGCTTCTTCAAATGTCTCAATTTCATAATGAAACAATTTATAAACAGCTTTCATATCTTCTAATAACGCTTGCTCTGATTTAAATTGAACAACTACTGTACCGTGAGGCTTTTCTTCTGTAATCGGTAAAATTTGATTAATCGTCGCCGTTGTCGGATTTGGAGACACTGGGAGTACATTTTCACCAAGCAATGCATTTGCAAATGATGATTTACCTGCACTAAACGCTCCAAATAGCGCTACTGTAAATTGTTTCGTTTCAACACGTTTTCTTTTCCCAACAACTTCTTGATGCAAGTGTTGCAGCGCCTGCAGAGGTTCTAATACCGTTTCCGCACCCTTTACTTGTTCTAATATACGTTGAATATTTAATGTTGCTGTTGTTTTGATATTTTCTTCATGATAAGAAATGCTCTCATCTTGTATCTCTTGTTCTTGTAATCTAAACTTCTCATTTACAACCTGTTTCTTCCCTTGTAATACTTCTTCTATTTGCAATCCATCTGGTACAGATACATGACCTGCCCAAATGCCTTGTAAGTAATTCTCGTATTCATCATACGCTTTAATGTATTGTAATTTTGTTTCTTTTGCTGTCTGTAACATAGTATATTGCTCAATTTCTTGTTCAATATGAGCAATCTCATTCTTCATCTTTTGCTGTAAAACGCTCGTACTTTTTTCGAAAACTTGCTGTGCTTTCATAAAGTATCTTTTCTTTAACTCATTCGCAACATCAGCTGTATAAAGAAGTAAGTAATCTCCTGTAAACCCTGCACCTTGTTTAATGGTTTCTGCTAATAATTCAGGGTCAAAAGAAATTTGCAGTGCATATATCTCTTTTCCGACTTCTTCCGTAAACATCTCTTCATCTTTTAAGAAAGCTACAATAAATTCTTTCACATGAAAATCAATCTGTGTCTCAACGGTCTTCCCTAGTGCTGAATAAAATGCATCTAGACGCCTTTGTTTCTCTTGTTCTGTTTTTCCTTTTGCAAATAGCAAACCAACTTTAAATTTTGTTAGTTTCGTTTCTAAATATTGATTTGCTAGCTCCCTCATTTCAAACGGCATTAAGTAAGCGTTATCTAATATCGCTTGCAAACCTTTAATAAATTCATTTTTCACGTCCGATTCTTTACCAGCCACGCGTCGTTTATTTTCAATAAGCTCTTCTTTCTTTTCCGTCACATCTTCGAGCGGCAGAGGTGATGCTAATTCTTTTTGATAGGGCATTAATTGTTTTTCATTTTCTGAAAGAACGAATGAAAAATGCTCTTGTAATAAGTATTCTGTTTCCCTTTCCATACCATTTTTCACATATTGCTCACGCTCTTTCATAATAGAAGAAAGCAATCCTTCTAATCGTTTTATTTCATTATGCGAATGGTTCATCATTCGTAAAGAAGTATAAAAAATGCCGTCTACTTCAATATCCCAGTTAGAAAAAGATTGGCTCACACTTTTCGTATAACTCTCAAATGATAACTCTCTTTCTTTATGCTTATCGATTTGGTTGATAACAAGATAAACCGTTTTATTACGCTGCTTCAATTCTTTCACAAATTGCAAGTTCACTTCAGACTGCACATGATTATAGTCCATCATGTAAAAAATAACATCTGCAAGATGGAGCGTTGATTCTGTTGCTAATTGATGTGCATCATCTGTCGAATCAATTCCAGGTGTATCAACAAGCATAACGCCATCAGGAATCGGTGCATCATTTCGATAAATATGAACACCAATTATTTCATCACCATTTTTACAAAGTTGCTTCAATTCCTCCGCTGAGTATGCACCATCATATTCATAATGCTCTCCAGATTTCACTGTCACAACAACACGGTCCTGTCCCTTTTCAATTTTAACAACATTCGCGCTTGTCGGAATCGGACTTGTTGGCAATAACTGAGCTTTATATAAGTGATTCATCATTGTCGATTTCCCAGCAGAAAAGTGACCACAAAAAGCAATCATAAGTTGCTCTTGTTTATATTTTTGAATTACTTCAAATAACTTCAAGCTATTTTCAATGTCGCCGTGCTTCTGCCATTCTTCATAAAAACAAACAAGTTTTTGTATACTGTTTGTCTGTACTATGTTTGTCATCCCCTTGTTCCCCTTTATTCCATGATGTATTTACCCTATTATCATACTAAATTTTCAGGATATTCTCATTAAAAATAAAAAATCCCTTTCATTCTTTTTAACAGATGAAAGGGATTCTATGTAAGTTTGTTCATTTTGTTGCTCCGACTTCATTTAACACATATTTTGTAACAATAGCATACACAGCAACTGTTCCTGCAACAAATGCATATACCATATTTAGCACACCAACCTTTTTTGATAATGATTATCACTTTTGAGTACATTTTATCATTAAAGAGAATCATTATCAATATTATTTTCTAAAAAAGAAGTTCCTTGAAAACAAGGAACTTCTTTACTACCTGTTTTAAAGGAGTGAACAACTTGTTGTGCAACTTTATTATATCTCATAATAAACATCTTAACAGTTCCAAAATTTAGGAACACCTCTATCTCCATTCCTTTACATTTTGTATAATAAAAGAGATTTACCTAAAGGAGGAAAAAAATGGCGCAAAACATTTCACAAAGCGAGAGGATTCATTCGATCGATATTATTAGAGGGGTTGCTGTATTTGGTATTTTTCTTGTTAACTGGCCTGTTATTGCTGGTGTTGACTCTCGTGATATTACAGGCAGTTACGAAGGAATAGACAGTTATGTTCGTTTGTTTTATGACATGTTTATTCAAACGAAATTTTATACTATTTTTTCCTTTTTGTTCGGACTAGGCTTTTTCATTTTTATGCAGCGTGCTGAAGCAAAAACAGCTCATCCAAAAATATTATTCATTCGTCGACTCCTCATTTTATTATTATTCGGCTTCTTACATTACGTCCTTTTATGGGATGGTGATATTTTACATACTTATGCAATCTCAGGATTTTTCTTGTTATTATTTTATAAGAGACAACCACACACCATTTTGGTATGTTCATTCATTCTATTAACTCTTTTCCAACTTTTCATATTAGTAACCAGTGTCATAATTGCGTTTGTGCCAATAGAAGAATTAACATCATCCCTACCAATTATGCCTTTAGAAAACTGGAGGTTACAAGTACAAGATCGCTTTCACGCCTTTTATTCTGAATCAATCTGGTTAAATATTTCAATGCTACCAGAAACAGTTGGATTGTTCTTACTCGGCTTATATGCTGGCAAAAAAGACATGTTCCGCCGAACAAAAGAATTAGATTCAAAGCTAAAAAAATGGCAAATGATTATGCTTATCTTAACACTTCCAATGTGGTTCTTTATGATCCGTTACTTTGTAACAAAACAACCTTATGAACCAATCTACATGAGTGGTTTTACGATGTTTAGTGGTAAAACTTTATTTATATTCTACATTTTCACACTGATGCGTTTATTACAGAAGGAAAGATGGCAAAAGTTATTACGACCATTTCAATTTGTAGGACGTATGGCTCTAACGAATTACATTTCGCATACAATTATCACACTCGTTGTATTTGGTCTAGTTTTCAAAAATTCCTTACCGGTTCCATTATGGATAGGTCCACTGTTTTGTATCGGTTTTTATACAATACAAATCTTTATTAGTCGCTGGTGGCTCTCTCATTATCAGTACGGTCCGCTTGAATATATTTGGCGCCTAGGTACGTATGGGAAATTGATGCCACTAAAAAAGAAAAGCAAGGTTTCTCAATGAGAACCTTGCTTTTTACTTATGCCTCTCTTACAGCACTTTGCATGGGAACTTGCCCTTCTTTTGTTTTCGCTTTGCGCTGCGGAACCATATTAAATACAATATTTAAAAGTACAGCTGACGCACTTCCAAGTACAATTCCGTTATCTGTTAAAATACGAACGCTTTCTGGAAGCTGAGAGAATAACGTTGGAACGACTGTTACCCCAAGTCCAATACCAACAGAGCATGCTACGATTAATAAATTTTCTTGTTTTGCAAAATCTACACTGCTTAGCATTTTAATACCGTATGCCATCACCATACCAAACATTGCTAGCATAGCACCACCAAGCACTGGCTTCGGAATAATTGTTGTAATCGCTGCAATCTTAGGAATAAAACCAAGAACGATTAGCATACCACCGCATGTATAAATGATAACGCGATTACGTACCCCTGTTAATTGGACAAGACCTACGTTTTGAGAATAAGTCGTATATGGAAATGCATTAAAAATACCACCTAGGACCATCGCTAACCCTTCGGCACGGTAACCTTTAGTTAAATCTTTTTCACCGATCTTTTTATTACAAATATCCGATAAGGCAAAATACACACCAGTTGCTTCCACAATCCCAACGCAAGCAACAAGAATCATCGTAATAACCGGCGTTAATTCAAATGTTGGTGTGCCAAAGTAAAACGGCTGAATACCGTGAAACCAGTCTGCTTCGCCAACAGCTTGGAAGCTCACCTTTCCCATAAATGCTGCAATAATTGTACCAAATAAAAGCCCTAATAATATCGAAATAGAACGGATAAAACCATCAAAAAAGCGGTACATGAGTATAATAAATAGTAATACACCAAATGCTAATGCTAAATTTTCAAGACTACCAAAATCTTTACTTCCAACTCCCCCGGCCATGTCATTAATAGCTGCTGGAACTAATGTAACTCCAATCACTGTAACGACAGAACCCGTTACAACAGACGGGAACAGTTTCACAAGCTTTCCAAATAGCTTTGCAAAAACAACAACAAATAATCCCGCTGCAATAATTGCTCCATATATAGAAGAAACACCGTATTGTTTACCGATAGCAATCATCGGTCCCACCGCTGTAAATGTACAACCGAGTACAACAGGAAGGCCAATTCCAAAAAAACGATTCGATAAAGCTTGTAAAATCGTTGCGACACCACACATTAATAAATCGATGGATACTAAGTATGTTAATTCTTGTTGATTTAAGCCAAGTCCCCCGCCGACAATAAGCGGAACAATTATTGCTCCTGCATACATCGCAAGCATATGCTGAATGCCAAGGGATGCGATTTTAAATGGGTGTTGCTTCATGACTATTTCACCTCCGCAGTCTCATGCTGAACAAATGTAACAGTACCGTTATCAAGTGATGCAATTTCTGCAAGTGATTCTACACGAACACCGCTCTCACGTAGTTTCTTTCCTCCATCTTGAAATGCTTTTTCAATTACAATTCCAATTCCGGCAATACTTGCACCAGCCTGTTCAACTAAACTCATTAAGCCTAAGGCTGCCTGACCGTTTGCTAAAAAGTCATCAATGATTAATACACGATCACTTTCATTGATATGATTTCTAGATAATGAAATCTCATTCGTTTCTTGTTTTGTAAATGAGTATACTTTCGCAACATACATATTATCTTGTAACGTTAACGATTTACGCTTTCTTGCAAAGATTACTTTTACACCAAGCTCTAAAGCTGCCATAACTGCTGGCGCAATTCCTGAAGATTCAATCGTCACGATTTTTGTAATGTTCTCTTCTTTAAAACGCTGCGCAAACTCTTTTCCAATTTCTTGCATAAGTACTGGATCAATTTGATGATTTAAAAATGCATCTACTTTTAATACATCACCAGATAAAACCGTTCCTTCATTTAAAATCTTTTCTTGTAATACTTTCATGTTTGTTCCTCCTCTTATGCAATAAAAAAACTCTAAAAGCCGCTACCACTCGTTACAAGTGAGAGACGCGCTTTTAGAGCTTCGCAAAAAAGAATGCTAAACCAGCAATATATTCGTCCTCACTCATAGTCGAAGTATTTACGGTACTTCGGTAGAAACTTGCAGGCCATATCCCCGCGATTATATGAGTGTAGCTAACCTATTTATTTTATAGAAGGATTATAACGCACTTTTTTTATTTTGAAAAGCATTTCCAGGAAAAAACACGTACAAATTTGATGGAAATATCTTTTTCGTTCGAGTTTTGAAACCTCTTACATCTTGTATTTTTCTACTATGGGCTCATAAAATAACTAGCCCATCTTATGTAATTGCTATTATTCCCTCTCTATCCATACACTTTATACTCCCCTTGATATAAATTTTCCAAGTTAAATCTTACACCCCATGCCCATCAACCTAGGCTTATATAAGTTTAATTTCAGGTGAGATTTTTTCTTTTTTCTAGAGATCCAGTGTAAGTTCTTTAAAGATTTGCATACCAAATAAACCTATCAGGTTTCATTTTTTTGATTACGCTACATGATTGTGAGACATAGAAAAGTTGTATACGACGCTTAAGATATCAAAGACTGTTTTCTTCTCATACCTATGGGATTTCCGGCCGTTTTTCTGTAAGAGATTAAACAGACGAAACAATATCTTTATTAATTCTTGAGTGTTTTCTTGTAAAGATTGATAAATAAGTGAAAAATAATCTTTTATGATATAAATCGCTTTATATTCACTTAATTCTCGTTTCTTCTTGATGAGGAGTAATTGGCGCATTTGAAACATGGTGGAAGAACAAAGAGGGATACTTATTAATTGTCCGTATAAGTGGCACGGTTCTGTTGCAAAGTTTTCTACATGGAGCTACACCCTAGAAAACAGGATCTAGGAGAATCAGGCATGAGGTATTTTAAAGGAAAACAATTCAAGAAAGAGATTATTTTAGTAGCTGTCGGCTACTACTGTCGTTTTTCTTTAAGTTATCGCGATGCCTCTGAAATTCTGAAAGAACGTGGCATTTCAGTTCACCCAACAACCATCATGCGATGGGTTCATGAATATGGCAATCTCATCTATCAAATTTGGAAAATGAAAAATAAATCTGCACGATTATCTTGGCATTTGGATGAGACTTATATCAAAATTAAGGGAGAGTGGCGTTATCTCTATCGTGCAATTGATAAAGATGGACACACATTGGATATTCAACTTCGTAAAAAACGGGATCATCAGGCTGCCTATGCCTTCATGAAAAGATTAGTAAAACATTTTGGAGAACCAACGGTTCTCACTACAGACAAAGCGCCGGCATTACTTTGTGCATTTAACAAATTAAGAAAACAAGGATTTTATTAAACTACAATGCATTGTACAATCAAACATTTAAACAATCTTATCGAACAGGATCATAGGCATGTAAAGAGACGTTTTGCCAAATCCGCAGGATTTCAAAATCTTCGTCATGCTTCACGTACGATAAAAGGTATTGAAACCATTCATGCCCTATATAAACAAAGGCGAAGTCTTCAAAGAGACTCCGCCTTTTCAACGTACAATGAACTTCAACAATTACTAGCTACTTCCTAAACATTGTTCCTTATTTACCAACCTGTTTATGCTTTTTTTTTAAACTTTGCAACAGAACCTGAATATGAATCAAAAACAAGAATTATCTTTATTCGCCGAAGAGTTATATCGATATATGTCTCCCGCTACACTTAATCAATTAGCCATAGAAGCTGGTAGGATGAAAAGAAAACGCAAGTGTCATGGGCACCATTTTTTATCTTTATGTGTATGGCTGAACCAACAAATCGCTACTACCTCTCTTACTCAACTTTGTAGTCAATTAGAAACTTCAACAGGAATTTTATTAAGTCCGGGGGGACTTAATCGACGATTTAATTCGGCTTCTGTAGCCCTTCTTTCGAACTGTATTTACTACACTTCTACAAGCTAAAATTGGAGGAGTATCTAAGATTTCTCATTCTCTTTCTTCTTATTTTGAGCGGATTCTCGTCCTTGATTCTACAACTTTCCAAGTTCCAGATCGATTCGCAACTACTTATCCTGGTGCCGGAGGATGTAGTCATAAAGCTGGTGTGAAAATTCAACTAGAGTATGACTTGTTAAGTGGAGAATTTTCTGATGTGGAAATTGAACCAGGAAAACGAAGTGATCAGGCATATAGTGCGACTCGAACAAGCATGGCACAAAAGAATGAACTGTATATTCGTGATTTAGGATATTTTCGTCTACAAGACTTTAAGTCTATTCAAGATAAGCAGGGATATTATTTATCTCGTCTTAAGTTACCAACTAAAATATATAGAAAAGAATTTGAAACAGTCGTATTTAAAACAAAACCCACTTAATTGAAACCGGTATATATACAAATTCATTTGGAAGACATTATGAAACAATTACAGCCTGGTCAAGTGTATGAATTACATGATGTATATGTAGGGAGTAAAGACAAACTGCCTACACGTATTGTAGTTTATAGATGTACCGAGGAGCAAAAACAGAAACGCCTACGTGATCGAGCTATTCGCGAAAAGAAAAAAGGAATCACATATACAGAGCGTACAAAACTTTTACAAGGCATTACGGTATATATGACAAATATTCCTACGGAATGAGTACCAAAAGAGAAAATCTATGATTTATATTCACTACGTTGGCAGATTGAACTGTTATTTAAAATATGGAAATCTTGGTTTCAAATTCATCGTTGTAAATCTATTAAACAAGAGCGATTAGAATGTCACCTTTAT
>NZ_NTRO01000040.1:0-49648 GCF_002560575.1 Bacillus sp. AFS023182
TGACTCGTGCTTTTTTTGTACTTTAAAGTGAGATGATAATAAAAAGATTATATTATGTAAGTGACAAACACACTGCCCAAATTAGATTCATATCATATGTATATAACTAAACGATGTATATTTTTCGAAAAAGTGTCAAGGAATAGGGATAAGCATATTTAAATTCAAAATGGAGAGGGGGAAATATCCTACATCATTTTCATTTAGAAGAAAGTGATAAGGAGAAACATATGGAGACAAAAAATGAGGTTTGCATTATATGTGAAAATAGGAAAAATGATGGTATACATGTACACATGAATTTTATATGTGATGATTGTGAACGGGACATGGTGGAAACTGAAACGAATAATCCTAAATATATATACTATTTACAACAACTGCGAAAAATTCAAATATCATATTCATAAATAGGCACTATGCCTATTATTTTTTTTTGTCCAGATATCTCTGTATAATAGGTAGTGAATGAAAAGTAAGGAAGAGATGAACATGAATCAAAATCAAATACCGTTATATGAAGCATTAATTCATTTTAAAGATAAAAAACCTTTATCTTTACATGTTCCAGGACATAAAAATGGTTTGAATTTTCCGGAACAGGCACAAGCAGGTTTTAATGAAGTACTGTCTATTGACGTAACAGAATTAACAGGATTAGATGATTTGCATAGTCCATTTGAATGTATAAATGAAGCACAGCAGTTATTGGCTGATGTATATAATGTGAAAAAGAGTCATTTTTTAGTTAATGGTTCTACAGTTGGAAATTTAACAATGATTTTATCATGTTGTGAGGAGAATGATATTGTTCTTGTGCAAAGAAATTGCCACAAGTCTATTATCAACGGCTTAAAGTTAGCTGGAGTGAATCCGGTATTTTTAGAGCCTTGGATTGATGAATTATATGGTGTACCAGTTGGAGTTCAGCATGAGGTTATTAAGAGGGCTGTTAAACAATATCCAGAAGCAAAGGCATTGATTTTAACACATCCTAATTATTATGGTATGGGAGTTGATTTAAAGGAAAGTATTATGTGTGCACACGCACATAAAATTCCTGTTTTAGTAGATGAGGCACATGGAGCCCATTTTTGTATAGGAGAGCCATTTCCGAAGTCGGCATTAGAATATGGTGCTGATATAGTGGTACACTCAGCGCATAAAACATTACCCGCTATGACGATGGGTTCTTATTTACATATCAATAGTGATTTAGTTCATGAAGAAAAAGTTTCCTCTTATTTAAGTATGTTACAATCTAGCAGTCCGTCTTATCCGATTATGGCTTCACTAGATGTAGCTCGCTTTGCATTAGCAAATATGAAAGAGAAAGGTTGTCATAAAATTGTGGAGTTTGCGAGGCGATTTAGAAAGGAATTGCAGAGCATTCCACAAATTGCTGTTTTACAGTATCCTTTGCAGGATGAACTGAAGGTTACAGTTCAAACGCGCTGTGAGTTATCTGGATATGAATTACAATCTATATTTGAAAAAATAGGTATATATGCAGAAATGGCTGATCCATATAATGTTTTATTTATTTTACCATTGCAAGTGAATGAGCAGTATATAAAAGCGATAGAAGTAATACGATTAGCATTAGGTAACTATACGGTAACAGACAAGATACCATCTATTCGGTATACTTATAAGGGAGCCTTTTCGTCTTTACCATTTACTTATAAGCAACTAGGTAAATATAAGAAAAAAGTTGTACCTTTACAAGAAGCTACTGGGATGATTGCAGCAGATATGGTTATTCCATATCCACCAGGCATTCCATTACTTATGTATGGAGAAAAAATTACTACAGCACACATAGAACAAATTTCTTATTTAGAAGAAATCGGTGCTCGTTTTCAAGGAAATGTACAATATATGAATGTGTATGATATAGAAAGTAGGTTTTAGGATGAAGGGATTATTTGTAACAATTGAAGGGCCAGAAGGTTCGGGTAAATCAACATTAATTACAAAGTTATTGCCGTACTTTGAAAAGAAAGAACAAAAAGTAATGGCAACAAGGGAACCTGGTGGTATTGCGATTTCAGAAGAGATTCGAGCAATCTTACACAAACAAGAGTATACGATGATGGAAGCACGTACAGAGGCATTATTATATGCTGCAGCACGTAGACAGCATTTAGTAGAAAAAGTTATACCAGCTTTGGAGAGAAATTATCTTGTATTATGTGATCGTTTTATTGACAGTTCACTTGCTTATCAAGGTTATGCAAGAGGACTAGGTATTGATAAAGTATTTGAAATTAATCGGTTTGCAACAGAAGACTGTATGCCTAGCTTGACGATTTATTTAGACATTGAGCCTGAAGTGGGATTAGCACGCATTGAAAAAGATGATAATCGTGAAGTAAATCGTTTAGATATGGAAAGCATCACTTTCCATAAGCGCGTACGTGAAGGCTATTTACAGGTTATAGATCGTTTCTCAGATCGTATAGTTGTTGTGAATGCAGATCAACCAATGGAAAAGATTGTGGAAGAAGTTGTTCAGCTTATAGAAGATAAGTTGTTATAATAGAAGGAAAGTATAAAACAAGTGAGGTATGCATTATGACAAGGACGTGGGAGCAGCTATCTGCTATACAGCCCATTGGTGTAAAAATGTTGATGAATAGTATTGCAAAAGAGCGTATATCCCACGCTTATTTGTTAGAAGGTGCAAAAGGAACCGGAAAATATGAAACGGCAATTCAAATGGCAAAAAGTTTTCTTTGTATACAAAGAGATGGTATAGAGCCGTGTCATACATGTACGAATTGCCGCCGGATTGATTCGGGTAACCATCCTAATTTACATGTCGTAAAACCAGATGGATTATCTATTAAAAAACAACAAATTCATGATTTACAGGAAGAGTTTTCAAAAACAGGTTTAGAGGCAAATAAAAAGGTGTATATTATTGAGCACGCAGATCGAATGACAGCAAATGCTGCTAATACCTTATTGAAATTTTTAGAAGAACCAAGTAGCGATACAACGGCTATTTTACTTACTGAACAAAGCCACCAAATTTTAAATACTATTTTATCGCGCTGCCAAGTTGTTACATTTAGGCCTCTTTCTACGGAATCTTTAATTGAGAGATTACAGGAGGAGGGAATTGCAATTTCTTTATCTACTCTTGCCTCGCAGCTTACGAATAGTTTTGAGGAAGCATTATTACTTTGCAATGATGAATGGTTTGCACAAGCACGAGCTTTAGTGATAAAATTATGTGAAGCGCTCGAAAAAGATACAGCCTCTCTTTTTTTTGTACAAGAAAAGTGGGGGAAACACTTTGGAGAGAAGGAACAATTACAACAAGGTTTAGATATGTTACTCCTTATTTATAAGGATTTATTATATGTTCAACTAGGAGAGGAAGATCGTTTGGTCTTTCAAGATCAAAAGGAGATGTTTCATTCTTTCTCCTACGCTCAAAAGCGCATTGTATCAGCTCTTTTTAATATATTAGAAGCAAAAAATAGAATCAACGCTAATGTAAATGCGCAGCTTGTGTTCGAACAGTTAGTGTTGCGGTTGCAGGAGGGATGACCGTTTTGTATGATGTAGTAGGTGTTCGTTTTAAGAAGGCCGGAAAAGTGTATTACTTTGACCCGAATCAATTCGATATCTCAGAAAATGAATTTGTGATCGTGGAAACTGTACGGGGTATTGAATATGGGAAAGTAGTTATTACAAAGAAACAAGTCGATGAAAACGATGTTGTACTACCACTAAAGAAAGTTATTCGCATTGCAAATGAAAATGATCGGACAATTGTTGAAGAGAACAAACATGCGGCAAAAGAAGCATATCAAGTTTGTCAACAAAAGGTAGGGGAACATAAGCTTGATATGAAACTTGTAGACGTAGAGTATACGTTTGATCGCAATAAGATCATTTTTTATTTTACAGCAGATGGTCGTATTGACTTTCGTGAGCTTGTGAAAGACTTAGCTGCAATTTTCCGGACAAGAATTGAGCTAAGACAAATTGGTGTTCGCGATGAAGCAAAAATGCTTGGTGGTATTGGTCCATGTGGTCGTATGCTTTGTTGTTCTACATTTTTAGGTGATTTTGAACCTGTATCCATTAAAATGGCAAAGGATCAAAATTTATCATTAAATCCTGCGAAAATTTCTGGCTTATGTGGCCGATTAATGTGTTGCTTAAAATATGAGAATGACGAGTATGAAGCGGCAAAAGAGCAACTTCCTGATTTAGATCAACGTATACAAACACCGCATGGTCTTGGACGCGTCATCGGATTAAATATTTTAGAAAGATTAATTCAAGTGGAACTAGTAGACAAGGAACGGATAGTAGAATATACGTTAGATGAATTAATTAATGAAGGGGTCGTTTCGAGTCAAACCACAGATTGATGAGGTGGGTGCTTGTGGAGAAAAAGGATATTTTTGCAGCAGTTTCCAGTATGGAAGAGCAAATTGGACATTTATATAAACAGTTGGGAGAATTAAAGCAACATCTTGCAGAGTTACTTGAAGAAAACCAACATATTAAAATGGAAAATGAAAATTTGCGACGTCGTTTTGAAGAAGTGCAGAATAAGGAAAAACAAAAAACTCAAAAACGAAAAGAAATGAAACCAAAAACGGATATTGGTGAAGGCTATGATAATTTAGCACGCCTATATCAAGAAGGTTTCCATATTTGTAATTTACATTATGGAAGTGTACGTAAAGAAGGAGATTGTTTATTCTGTCTGTCATTTTTAAATAAAAAATGAAATTACCTTTCCAATATATTGGAAAGGTAATTTTTTATACATGAGAGTAAAGATAAGATGAAAGGGGTCTTACTTTTACATGAATAGGGGATCAAATAGGGTAGGTTAAGTATAAGAAAGGAAATTGTATATGCACTTATATGAAGATGAACGTTTAGATTATTTACTAGCAGAAGAAATGAAAATTATTCAAAGTCCATCTGTGTTTAATTTTTCTTTAGACGCAGTGTTACTTGCAAATTTTGCGTGGGTTCCGATTCAAAAGGGAAATTTGATTGATTTATGTACAGGAAATGCTGTTATTCCGCTTTTATTAAGTACAAGAACGAAAGGAAATATTACAGGAGTAGAAATTCAAGAACGCTTGTATGATATGGGAATAAGGAGCATCCAGTATAACAAGCTAGAAGAAAGAATTCAGTTAATTCATGGAGACTTAAAGGATATGCCAGAGCGGCTGGGGCGCCATCAATACGATGTGGTAACATGTAATCCGCCATATTTTCAAACGCCAAAGGCATCTGAGAAAAACATTAACGAGCATTTAGCAATAGCTCGTCATGAAATTATGTGTACATTAGAGGATGTCGTATATGCTAGTAGTCAGCTTGTAAAGCAAGGTGGTAAGGTAGCGTTTGTTCATCGCCCAGGTCGATTACTTGATATTGTAACACTAATGAGGAAGTATAAGATTGAACCGAAACGTATGCAGTTTGTATATCCAAAGGCGGGAAAAGAAGCAAATACGCTATTGATAGAAGGAATTAAAGATGGAAATGCAGATTTAAAAATTTTACCGCCTCTTTTTGTGTATGAGAAAAATAATGAGTATACAAAGGAGCTTCGTTCGATTTTATATGGAGAAGAATAAACATTATTTTTATGTAGTGGAATGTGCAGATAGAAGTTATTACGCAGGATATACAAATAATTTAGAGAAACGGATTCAAACTCATAATAGTGGTAAGGGAGCTCGTTATACTCGTGCTAGGCTTCCTGTCACTTTAAAATATGTAGAGGTTCATGAAGAGAAAAGGACAGCTATGCAAGCTGAATATCATTTTAAACAGTTAATGCGAAAAGAAAAAGAAGCATATATGCAAAAAGGAGAACGCTATGTGGCAGCAAAAAAGCTTTCAAGCAAATGAAAAGGGAGTTTTATATTTAGTTCCAACACCTATTGGGAATTTAGAAGATATGACGTTTCGCTCAATTCGGATATTGAAAGAGGCTGATATCATTGCTGCTGAAGATACGCGGCAGACGAAAAAGCTTTGTAACTATTTTGAAATTGAAACACCAGTTATGAGTTACCATGAGCATAATAAGGAAGTAAGCGGACAGAAAATTTTAGATAAGCTAGAAGATGGAAAAACAGTAGCTCTTGTAAGTGATGCAGGTATGCCATGTATTTCTGATCCAGGTTACGACATTGTTGTGGCAGCTGTAGAGGAGCAATATCATGTTATTCCACTTCCTGGGGCAAACGCTGCCCTTACAGCTTTAATTGCATCAGGATTAGAAACGAGACATTTCTACTTTTATGGATTTTTACAAAGAAATAAAAAAGAACGTAAAGCGGAATTAGAAAAACTTCGCTATGTTCCAACTACAATGATGTTTTATGAAGCGCCACATCGGTTAGATGATACGCTAATTTCTATGAAAGAAGTACTTGGAAATAGAGAGATTGTATTGTGCCGAGAGTTAACAAAGAAATTTGAAGAATTTATTCGTGGATCGGTAGAAGAAGCGATTGAATGGACAAAACAAAATGAAGTTCGTGGTGAATTTTGTATATTAGTATCCGGGTCAAAAGAGGAAGCTGCTGTAGAGGAACAATGGTGGGAAGCTATATCAGTATACGATCATATCGAGCATTACATAAACGATCAAGGAATGCCTTCAAAGGATGCAATTAAAAAAGTTGCGAAAGATCGAGATTTGTCGAAACGAGACGTATATCAAATCTATCATGTCGATAAAAAATAAGCTTCTCATAATTGAGAAGCTTATTTTGCTGCTTGAATATATTGTTGAAGTTCGTTTAAAACTTGTTCAGCGCCTTCTTTGCTTAAAATAATTTTACCTTCAGCTAAAGAAAGGTTACCATCAGATACTTCACCAGTTACTTGGCAAGTCATGTTTGGTTTGTATTTTTTTAGGATGATTTTTTCGTCATCAACGTAAATCTCAAGAGCATCCTTTTCTGCAATACCTAATGTACGACGTAATTCAATCGGAATTACAACACGGCCTAATTCATCAACTTTACGAACGATACCAGTAGATTTCATATTCGTTATCCTCCTCATATTTTGTAAGTTCGCGAGTCTATATTTTAATTCGTCATTTTTCGACAAAATACCCTATGAACATATGATACCAATCATTTACATTTCCGTCAATTCTTAAATTCTATATTTTATGAAAGAATTATAGATTTTTATACTTCTTATATATAATAGAAAATGAAAGAATTACACAAGTATTTTACTGTATTTTTAAATTTTATCAATATTACAGATAAATAACTGTATATTTTTTTGGGATATGAGTAATAGATGATAAAGATAATCGAGCATTAATTCGTTTTTATGCGTCAGTTTTTGATATACTGTTTATAAATACATATGAGGTCATTTGGGAGGTTCAAAACAATGACAGAGGAAAATAAAACCTTTTATATTACTACTCCAATTTATTATCCAAGCGGAAAGCTTCATATTGGACATGCTTATACAACGGTAGCAGGAGATGCAATGGCACGCTACAAGCGCATGCAAGGATATGATGTTCATTATTTAACAGGTACTGATGAACATGGACAAAAGATTCAAAAGAAAGCAGAAGAACTACAAGTAACACCACAAGCATATGTTGATAACATTGTAGAAGGAATTAAAGAGCTGTGGGGGAAAATGGACATTTCTTATGATGACTTTATTCGTACAACCGAAGATCGTCATAAAGAAGTTGTCGAAAAGATTTTTAAACAACTTGTTGATCAAGGTGATATTTATCTTGATGAATATGAAGGATGGTACTCTGTACAGGATGAAACATTCTACACAGAGCATCAACTTGTGGATCCGATTATGGAAGGCGACAAAGTAGTTGGCGGAAAAAGCCCAGATAGCGGTCATGCTGTAGAACTTGTTCGCGAAGAATCTTACTTCTTTAGAATGGGTAAATATGTAGATCGACTGTTACAATTCTATGAAGAAAACCCACAATTCATCCAACCTGAATCACGCAAAAATGAAATGATTAATAATTTCATTAAACCAGGATTAGAAGATTTAGCAGTTTCTCGTACTTCCTTTGATTGGGGAATTCGTGTACCAGGTAACCCAAAACACGTTATTTACGTATGGGTAGATGCATTATCTAACTATATTACAGCACTAGGATATGGAACAGATAATGAAGAGAAGTATAAAAAGTATTGGCCAGCGGATGTTCATTTAGTAGGAAAAGAAATTGTTCGTTTCCATACAATTTATTGGCCAATTATTTTAATGGCGCTAGATTTACCACTACCGAAAAAGGTATTTGCTCATGGTTGGATTTTAATGAAAGACGGAAAAATGAGTAAATCAAAAGGGAATGTAGTTGATCCTGTTACATTAATTGATCGCTATGGACTAGATGCATTACGTTATTATTTACTTCGTGAAGTTCCATTTGGATCAGACGGTGTATTTACGCCAGAAGGTTTTGTTGAACGAATTAATTTCGATCTTGCAAACGACTTAGGAAACTTATTAAATCGTACAGTAGCGATGATTGATAAGTATTTTAACGGAGAAATTCCTGCTTTTAAAGAAAATGTAACTGAGTTTGATGAAACGTTAGTAACATTTGCACAGGATACATTACAAAAAGTAGAAGAAGCAATGGAAAACATGGAGTTTTCAGTAGCATTAAGCTCTATTTGGCAATTGGTTAGCCGTACGAATAAATATATTGACGAAACACAACCTTGGGTATTAGCGAAAGATGAGAATGATCGTGATAAACTTGCTTCCGCAATGGCACACCTTGCAGAAATGCTCCGCCAAACGGGTATTATGCTTATGCCATTCTTGACAGCAACGCCAAGCAAAATCTTTACACAACTTGGTATTACAGATGAAGCATATCAATCTTGGAATAGTCTTTCTACGATTGGTTGTATTCCAGCTGGTACGAAAGTAGTCAAAGGACAGCCAATTTTCCCACGCTTAGAGGTAGAAGTAGAGGTTGAATATATTAAAGAACAAATGAAAGGTTCTGCTCCTAAAGTGGAAGAGAAAAAGGAAGAGGAACCAAAGGCGGAGGAAATCACAATTGATGATTTCTTTAAAGTTGAATTACGTGTGGCGGAAGTAATAGAAGCAGAGCCTGTAAAAAAAGCAGACAAACTGCTAAAGATTCAACTTGATTTAGGTACAGAAAAGCGACAAGTCGTTTCTGGAATTGCTAAATTTTACACACCAGAAGAATTAAAAGGGAAAAAAGTTATTTGTGTAACGAATTTAAAACCAGTGAAATTACGTGGCGAATTATCACAAGGTATGATTTTAGCAGGCGAAGAAAACGGTGTATTATCATTAGCAACAATTGATCAAAATTTACCAAATGGTACAAAAATCAAGTAATCTTGACAATGTAAGAGGTGTTTCACGTGTAACATTCGTGGAGCATCTTTTTTCTTGTTAGAAATCTTTCTGAAATTCCCTTTTTTGTATTAAAATTGTAATATTGTTGTCATTACGTTGTTAGGAAAGTAATTTTCCCCTATGATAGAATTTATTTCAAATAAAAGGAGTTATTTGTCATGTTGTTTGATACACATTCACATTTAAATGCAGAGCAATTTGAAGAAGATTTACAGGAAGTCATTGCAAGAATGAAAGAAACCGGAGTTACATATACAGTTGTTGTCGGGTTTGATGAAATAACAATAAAGAAGGCCATTGAACTTGCAGAAACATATGATTTTATTTATGCAGCAGTTGGCTGGCATCCTGTTGATGCAATTGATATGACGGAAGATCATTTAGTTTGGTTAGAGGAATTAGCTGCTCATCCGAAAGTTGTTGCTCTTGGTGAAATGGGATTAGATTACCATTGGGACAAGTCTCCAAAAGAAATACAGAAAGAAGTATTCCGTAAACAAATTCAGTTAGCTAAGAAAGTAAAATTACCGATCATTATACATAATCGTGACGCGACACAGGATATTATAGATATTTTAGAAGAAGAAAATGCAGCTGAGGTAGGAGGTATTATGCATTGTTTTGGCGGTAGTGTAGAAGTAGCGAAGCAATGTATTGATATGAACTTCTTAATCTCATTAGGAGGACCAGTAACATTCAAAAATGCAAGGAAACCAAAAGAAGTTGCTATGGAAATCCCAATGGAAAAATTATTGATAGAAACAGATTGTCCATACTTAACGCCACATCCATTTCGCGGTAAACGAAATGAACCAAGTTATGTCAAACTTGTAGCTGAAGAAATCGCAAACTTAAAAGGAATTTCATATGAAGAGGTTGCACAAGTAACAACAGAGAATGCAAAAGCCTTATTTGGTGTTAAATAAGAGAAAAGAATGGGACTTCCCATTCTTTTCCTTTATACCTTCTCCTATCGTTATCTTCCAATGAAAAGAGCTACTAGAAATAGTGGGAGAGAAGTACAAGCTAGGTAGTGAAATTTAAATCTGGTTGAGGAAAAGGGGGCATCTTCTTGTGAGTCTTGATAAGAAAGGGATGTTAAGAGGACTAAGAATAAGTAAAAATGTTGCAATAAAGGTTATAAGTGCGTTGGTTATTTCTGGGTCAATTGGAACAGCTACTTATGCAGCTACAATTGACAAGATTGTTGTAGAAGTAGATGGAAAGAAGAAAGAAGTGTATACGTATGCAAGTACTGTAAAGGATTTACTATCTGATGAAGAAATTAGTGTTACGAAGGAAGATAAAGTATATCCTGCATCTTCTAATAAGATTACTGATGGAATGAAAGTTGTGATAGAAAAGGCAAAACCATTTAGTATAGTTATAGATGGAAAAGAGCAAAAAGTATATTCGACTGCTAAAACGGTAGGAGAATTATTAAAAGAGAAGAAGATAGAACTTAGGCAATATGATAAAGTGTATCCAGCTATACATAAGGCTTTAGGTAGTAAACAAAAAGTAATGATTCAAAGGGCATTTCCAGTTACATTACATGGCAGCGATCAATCACAACAACTATGGTCAACTTCGACTACTGTCGCTGACTTTTTGAAAGAACATCAAGTTTCCTTGGATGAATTTGATAGGGTGGAGCCAGCTTTAGAGGAAAATGTAAAAGCAAATATGGCAATAAAAGTGATTCGAGTAGAAAAAGTCAGCGATGTAGTGGAAGAACCTATTCCCTTTTCTGAAGTGAAACAAGAGGATGCTTCCTTATCAATTGGGACAGAGAAAACGATTCAAGAAGGAATAGCAGGGAAAAAGAAGAAAACTTTTGAAGTCATAAAGGAAAATGGAAAAGAGATTTCAAGAAATCTTCAAAAAGAAGAAATTATACAAGAGGCGCAGAATCAAAAGGTTGCTGTTGGTACGAAGCAAGAAGTAATGCAAGAGAAAGTGGAAGGGCAGAAAACGGAAACGAATGAAGCAAAATCTGAGGGAGAACCTCCAGGTCGTGAATTCTATGTAGAAGCAACAGCATATTCTCCAAATTGCGGTGGTTGCCAAGGGATAAGCGCAGGTGGATATAATTATAAGGCAAATCCTAATATGAAGTTAATTGCCGTTGATCCAAGTATAATCCCACTTGGGACAAAAGTCTGGGTAGAGGGATATGGATATGCTGTGGCTGGAGATACGGGTGGAGCGATAAAAGGGCATCGAATTGATTTGTTAATGCCGACTGAAGCACAGGTATACTCGTTTGGCAGAAAACAAGTAAAGATTAAAGTGTTACAATAAGAAGAGTAGGCAGAGGATTTTTTCTCCTCTGCTTTTTAAATTGTATCAATGGGAAAATAATAATGGAAAAGTATTCGTTTTTTTGTTTTACTAAGTAGAGACGAAATGAGTGTGGAGGCAGTCATGAAAATTAAAGAGATTATCGTTGTAGAAGGTAAAGATGATACAGTTGCAATTAAGCGTGCTGTTGATGCAGATACAATTGAAACGAACGGTTCAGCAATCGGTGATCATGTCATTGAGCAGGTAAAGTTGGCACAGCAAAAACGAGGCGTTATTATTTTGACAGATCCTGATTACCCGGGAGAACGTATTCGGAAAATTATTTCTGAAAAAGTGCCGGGTTGTAAGCATGCTTTCTTACCGAAAGAAGAGGCGCTTGCAAAAAGAAAAAAAGGAGTCGGAATTGAACATGCTTCCAATGAATCTATTCGACGTGCTTTAGAAAATATTCATGAGGAAATGGAAGCTTATATGAGCGAAATTAGTTGGAGTGACTTAGTAGATGCTGGTCTAGTGGGCGGAGAACAGGCAAAAAGTCGTAGGGAAAAGATGGGCAAGCTATTAAAGATTGGTTATACAAATGCAAAGCAGTTACATAAACGTTTACAAATGTTTCAAGTTTCAAAAGAAGCATTTGCGGAAGCATATAAACAAGTATTACAGGAGGAAAAGAAATGAAGGATATCGCAACACCGAATCGTACGAAAGACATTGTTGAAAAGTACGGGTTTTCATTCAAAAAGAGTTTAGGACAAAATTTCTTAATCGATACAAATGTATTAAATCGTATTGTGGATTATGCGGAAATTGATCCGGAGAGCGGAGCGATTGAAATTGGCCCTGGTATTGGAGCTTTAACAGAGCAGTTAGCAAAACGTGCTAAGAAGGTAGTAGCTTTTGAAATCGATCAACGACTATTACCCATTCTAGATGAAACATTAGCTCCTTATGGTAATGTAACTGTAATTAATAAAGATGTTTTAAAAGCAGATGTACATGAAGTGTTCGGGGAGCAGTTTGAAGAAGGACAAGACGTAATGGTAGTAGCAAATTTACCATACTACGTCACAACACCAATTTTGTTTAAATTATTGGAAGAAAAATTACCAGTTCGCGGATTTGTTGTTATGATGCAAAAAGAAGTAGGAGATCGTTTGGCAGCTAGACCAGGAACGAAAGACTACGGTTCTTTATCTATTGCGATTCAATATTATACAGAGGTAGAAACAGTTATGACCGTTCCACGCACTGTATTTGTACCACAACCAAATGTAGATTCCGCAGTTATTCGTCTTTTAAAACGTCCAAAGCCAATTGTTGAAGTGAAAGACGAGAAGTTTTTCTTCGAAGTAGTAAGAGCAAGCTTTGCACAACGTCGTAAAACGTTGATGAATAACTTATCAAATAATTTGAATGGTTTCCCGAAGGATAAAGAGTTATTAGATCGTATTTTAACGGAAGTAGGCATTGATCCGAAACGCAGAGGCGAGACATTATCAATTGAAGAGTTTGCAACGCTGAGTAATGCGTTAGTCTCTTATAAACAATAAAAGGACAGCTCGATTCGAGCTGTCCTTTTTGTCACCCTTTTCACTCTAAATTCATACGTTAAAAACAGAACGTGGTTAGTGAGATGGCCTAATGAGTTTGGAGGTAGGATAATGGCTGTGCATGTTGGAGACTTAGTGGAACGACAATCTTATAACCGAGACATTCTTTTTCGCATTATAGAAATAAAAGGTGAAGTTGCAATATTATTTGGAGAAGAAGTTAGGCTTGTGGCAGATGCGCCACTTGAAGATTTAATTAGCATTGATCAGAGGGAGTATAAGAAAAGAGCAAAGCGTGAAAAGGAAACGATGGAGCAAACATACCGTTTGTTTCAACAAGATTATGTCTTGATGAAACAACGTCATGAACACAATTCTACAGGTGGATATACGAGTGAAGTCAATTATTTTCAAATGCCGGGTAGGGTTTTGCATATAGATGGAGATCCATTATATTTACGGAAATGTTTAGATTTATATACAAAGATAGGTGTTCCTGTGCAAGGGATACATTGTAAAGAAACAGAAATGCATGAAAAGGTAGTTGAGTTAATCGATCATTTCCGTCCAGATATTTTGGTAATTACGGGTCATGATGCATATACAAAATCTAAAGGAGTTATGGGAGATTTAGCAGCTTATCGTCATTCTAGGCATTTTGTACAGGCCGTTCGAGAAGTAAGAAAAAAATATCCCTCTTTAGACCAGCTTGTTATTTTTGCTGGAGCGTGTCAGTCTCATTTTGAAGCTTTAATTCGAGCTGGTGCTAATTTTGCTAGTTCGCCATCGCGCATTAATATTCATGCATTAGATCCAGTATATGTAGTGGGGAAAATTAGTTTTACTTCTTTTATGGAACGCGTAAATGTATGGGATGTTGTTCGAAATACGATTACTGGACAAAAAGGTCTTGGTGGTATTGAGACCCGGGGGCTTTTGCGAACAGGATTACCTTTTCAATATTATGAAGAGTAAGCAAGGTATATATTTACCTTGCTTTTCTTATGGAGATATAGATTTGTTTAATAAAAATATTCCTGAAACGCGAATTTGTAAGTGTTTGGATAAAAACAGATAAGAACGTACAGACTATACAATGATACTTTTACAATATAGTAATTCTTCTATCTATTCGAACGCATTAGGTTTTGGCGAAGAAATTGCCCGTTACGTATAGGCAATGATCGGGATAGATATATCATGTATTCATTCTAAATTACAGCGAGGTGTAGCGAAGTATATGTCAAAACGTTTAGATGAAATTAAAAGTGAATTAGATCATCACCTTGGAAAGCGCCTTATGTTAAAGGCGAATAGTGGAAGAAGAAAGACAGTGGAACAATCAGGTGTACTAGCAGAAACATATCGTTCTGTTTTTGTTGTCCAGTTAGATCAACAAGAGGATACACTGCAGCGTGTTTCCTATAGCTATGCAGATGTTCTAACAGAGACAGTAGAATTAACGTTTTATGATGATCCCCATAACGAGGTTATTTTAGGATAACAACCCACTATGTTACATATATTACCACAAATGAAAAAGGACGTTTTTTTGCATACTAATTATACCGTAGCAACATAAGGAGGGACCCTGCATTGAGTAGACGAAGAGGAGTCATGTCAAATCAGTTTAAAGAAGAGCTTGCAAAAGAGCTTGGATTTTATGATGTTGTTCAGAAAGAAGGATGGGGCGGAATTCGTGCGAAAGATGCTGGTAATATGGTGAAACGTGCGATTGAAATTGCACAGCAGCAATTAATGAAACAAAACCAGTAATTGTAAGATAACTTCTATGCTACGGGAGCCGAGGAGAAATTCCTCGGCTTTTTGTACGCCAAAAGGTATCATCATTTTGCATAAGTAGTTTCATTCTGAATGCTTTTCGTTATAATTAGGGAAGTGTCATCGTCTTACTATAAATTTATGGTAAAATAAACGATAAAAGATTGAGTACATAGAGTGGGTGAATAGGTTGAAACTACTAGTGAAAGCACCAGCAAAGATTAATCTGTCGTTAGATGTACTAGGGAAAAGACAAGACGGCTATCATGAAGTAAAAATGATTATGACAACAATCGATTTAGCAGATCGTTTAGAGTTAACGGAGTTATCAGAAGACCGGATTGAAATTGTATCCCATAATCGGTATGTCCCAGACGACCAGCGTAATTTAGCTTATCAAGCTGCGAAATTATTAAAAGAAAAATTTAAGGTGAAGCAAGGGGTATCTATTGCTATTGAAAAAACAATTCCAGTAGCAGCGGGGTTAGCTGGTGGAAGCAGTGATGCGGCTGCTACATTAAGAGGACTTAATAAGTTATGGAGTTTAGGCCTAACAATAGATGAATTAGCGGAACTTGGGGCAGAAATTGGATCAGATGTATCCTTTTGTGTATATGGCGGAACAGCGATTGCTACAGGAAGAGGAGAAAAGATTGAGCATATAAAGACGCCTCCTTCTTGTTGGGTTATTTTAGCGAAGCCTCATATTGGTGTATCTACCGCTGACGTGTACGGGAATTTACAATTAAATCGTGTTACACATCCAGATGTAGAGCAGATGGTTGAATGCATTAATAGTGGTGACTACAAAGGAATTTGTGGTGCTGTTGGAAATGTACTAGAAGACGTGACGTTTAAGATGCACCCTGAAGTTGCGCGTATTAAGGCACAGATGAAACGTTTTGGTGCAGATGCAGTTTTAATGAGTGGTAGTGGACCAACTGTATTTGGATTAGTACATCATGATTCACGTATGCATCGTATTTATAATGGGTTAAAAGGATTCTGTGAACAAGTATACGCAGTACGTCTATTAGGAGAGCGAGAAACGCTTGAATAAAGACGTATAATACGTTATGATTTGTTTAGAATATTCGTGATTTGGGGTGAGAGTGTGAAAATTAGACGGAGTACAAGACTAGTTGATATGACTTATTATTTATTGCAGAATCCTCGTCAGTTAGTTTCTCTCACTTTTTTTGCTGAACGGTATCAATCAGCTAAATCTTCCATTAGTGAAGATTTAGTTATTATTAAGCAAACGTTTGAGCAACAAGGAGTCGGCACATTGCAAACGATACCAGGGGCAGCAGGAGGAGTGAAATATATTCCATATATAAGTGAGGAAGAAGCAAGTCTGATTATTAATGAGCTTTGTAGCTTGTTTGAGAATCCAGATCGTATCCTTCCAGGTGGATACTTATATATGACAGATCTTTTAAGTAATCCACGTTATATTAATGGGGCAGGTCGCCTATTTGCTTCTGTATTTGCGAGACAACCGATTGATGCTGTTATGACGGTAGCAACAAAAGGAATTCCACTTGCATATGCGGTAGCAAATTATTTAGATGTACCTGTGGTAATTGCAAGAAAAGATAATAAGGTAACAGAAGGACCAACAGTTAGTATTAACTATGTATCAGGTTCATCTAAGCGCATTCAAACAATGACTTTAGCAAAACGTAGTCTTCCAGAAGGTGCTAATGTTTTAATTGTCGATGACTTTATGAAGGCTGGAGGAACAATTCAAGGCATGATTAGCATGCTAGAGGAGTTTAATGCTAATGTTGTTGGGATTGGCGTGTTAGTAGAATCAACAGATATTGAAGAAAGACTTATTAATAACTTTGTTTCTTTAATTCGTTTATCCGAAGTAGATGTTAAAGAAAAAACAATTCAGGTGGAAAAAGGAAATTATTCACTTGTACCATTTAACGAAGGGCTTGTAGAAGCTGAATAAAAAGGTAAAGCATAGGCTTTATCTTTTTTCATAAATGAAAGTGCTAGTGGACGTTAAGTCTTTTTAGGATTATGAAAGTCTTAACGCCCATTAGCACAGGTCATCCTAACTATATTTAGATGGGATGAATTGAGTTTGTGTGGGAAGAAAATTTCCGATGCGTTTTTATTCAAAGAAAATAAAATAGTAAAAGGATGAGAAAATATGAAAGTAGTTCAAACAAATCAGGCACCACAAGCAATCGGCCCATATTCACAAGGAATTATCGTGAATAATATGTTTTATAGCTCAGGACAAATTCCATTAACTGCAGGTGGAGAACTTGTAACAGGTGATGTAAAGGTACAAACAGAGCAAGTATTTCAAAATTTACAGGCTGTATTAGAAGAAGCCGGTGCATCATTTGATACAGTTGTAAAAACAACTGTATTTTTAAAAGATATGAATGATTTTAATGATGTAAATGAAGTATATGGAACGTATTTTTCTGCACATAAACCAGCTCGTTCTTGTGTGCAGGTTGCAAAATTACCGAAAGATGTTTCTGTCGAAATTGAAGTAATTGCCCTTGTAAAATAAAGCTTTGTAAGCGATAACGTCTGTTAATTCTTATATTCCACTAAATTAAAAATTTTTATCTTAAAAATTTTTAAAAAATTAAAGGGAAAATAGAAAATTTGTGGAATTTATACAAACATATCGCTTATTTAGAAAAGGGTGGTGAACACAAGATGGAAGTGACTGACGTAAGATTACGCCGCGTAAACACAGAAGGCCGTATGAGAGCGATTGCCTCTATTACCCTAGACCATGAATTTGTTGTTCATGATATTCGTGTAATTGATGGCAATAATGGATTATTTGTAGCAATGCCAAGTAAACGTACTCCAGATGGAGAGTTCCGTGATATTGCGCATCCAATTAATTCTAACACACGCTCAAAAATTCAAGATGCGGTTTTAACGGAGTATCACCGTTTAGGCGAGTTAGAAGAAGTTGAGTTTGAAGAAGCTGGAGCTTCGTAAAATTCGAATAAAAAGGGCTCTAATAAAAAGAGCTCTATAATTTTGTAACAAACTCCTGTAAACACTTACAGGAGTTTGTTTTTTATTATTTAGTTTGACATTAAAGCTTCACTATTGCCGCGTTATATGTAACCCCCTACTTTCTTTAAAGTCATTCGAAATAGTATAGCTTATTTCCTAAAAAAGATACTAAAGAGTAAAACATCTTCCAAGAAGTATGGTAAAATTTAATAGTTATGCTGTGTTTCTTGAAATATATAGTGATTTAGGATAATATCTTTAATGGATAAATAGGTTGCGATGGAGGGTCTATATGTCAAACAGATTTGCAGTGATTCTAGCTGCAGGTAAAGGCACACGTATGAAGTCCAAGCTATACAAAGTGCTTCATCCTGTATGCGGAAAACCAATGGTACAGCATGTAGTGGATCAAGTATCTCAATTAGGATTGCAGAAACTTGTAACAGTAGTTGGACATGGTGCTGAAAAAGTACAAGAACAACTAGGGAACGTAAGTGAATTTGCATTACAAGCAGAACAACTTGGTACAGCACATGCTGTTGATCAAGCTGCTGATGTACTTGCAAATGAAGAAGGAACAACTTTAGTTATTTGTGGCGATACACCGCTTATAACGGCGGAAACAATGGAAGCATTGTTAAAGCATCATGAAGAAGCAGGGGCGAAAGCAACGGTGTTAACAGCATACATAGAAGAGCCTGCTGGATATGGCCGTATTGTTCGTAATGAAAATGGCCATGTTGAAAAAATCGTTGAGCATAAAGATGCAAATGAAGTAGAGCTATCTATTAAAGAAATTAATACAGGTACGTATTGTTTTGATAATAAAGCACTATTTGCTTCACTTTCTAAAGTTTCAAATGATAACGTACAAGGTGAATACTACCTTCCGGATGTTATTGAAATTTTGAAAAATGAAGGTCATATTGTATCAGCTTATCAAACAGAGCATTTCGATGAAACATTAGGTGTTAATGACAGAGTCGCTCTATCGCAAGCGGAAATGATTATGAAAAAACGTATCAACCAAAAAAATATGGTAAATGGTGTTACAATTATCGACCCAAGTAACACATATATTTCTGCGGATGCAATAATTGGCAGTGATACAGTTCTTCATCCAGGAACGATTATTGAGGGCAAAACTGTAATTGGTTCTGATTGTGAAATTGGTCCACATACAGTAATACGCGATAGTGAAATTGGAAACCAAACAACAATTCGTCAATCTACTGTACATGATAGTAAGATTGGTACGGAAGTTTCAGTTGGCCCATTTGCACATATTCGCCCAGATTCAGTTATTGGGGACGAAGTTCGCGTTGGAAACTTCGTGGAAATTAAAAAGACTGTTTTTGGTAATAGAAGTAAGGCTTCACACTTAAGCTATATTGGGGATGCACAAGTTGGAGAAGACGTGAATCTTGGGTGTGGTTCAATTACGGTGAACTACGATGGTAAGAATAAATTTAAAACGGTTATTGGAGACGGCGTATTTATTGGTTGTAATTCAAACCTTGTTGCTCCTGTAACAGTTGAAGATGGTGCTTATGTTGCGGCAGGATCTACAATTACTGAGACTGTTCCATCAAAAGCATTATCGATTGCACGTGCACGTCAAGTTAACAAAGAAGACTATGTTGATCAATTGCTGAATAAGAAAAAATCATAATGTGGAGGGTTAATCTAGATGTCGACTCAATATCTAAATTCTAATTTGAAAGTATTCTCTTTAAACTCTAATAAGGAACTTGCTGAGCAA
The DNA here is from genome assembly GCF_002560575.1 of Bacillus sp. AFS023182. Classification (NCBI taxonomy): domain Bacteria; kingdom Bacillati; phylum Bacillota; class Bacilli; order Caryophanales; family Bacillaceae; genus Bacillus; species Bacillus sp. AFS023182. The sequence goes on from NZ_NTRO01000040.1 coordinate 19,834, forward strand.
ATTGCAAAGCATATTGGAGTAGGGCTAGGAAAGTGTTCTGTTGACCGTTTTAGTGATGGAGAAGTTCAAATTAACATTGAAGAAAGTATTCGTGGTTGCGATGTATTCATTATTCAATCTACAAGCTTCCCAGTAAACGAACATATCATGGAATTACTTATTATGATTGATGCATTAAAACGTGCATCTGCAAAAACAATTAATATCGTTATTCCTTACTATGGTTATGCGCGTCAAGACCGTAAAGCGCGTTCTCGTGAACCAATTACGTCAAAACTTGTAGCAAACTTGCTTGAAACAGCAGGTGCAACTCGTGTAATCACTCTAGATTTACATGCTCCACAAATTCAAGGTTTCTTTGATATTCCAATCGACCACTTAATGGGTGTACCGATTCTTTCTGATTACTTTGAGACAAAAGGTCTTAAAGATATCGTAATCGTATCTCCTGACCACGGTGGTGTAACACGTGCAAGAAAAATGGCGGACCGCCTAAAAGCGCCAATCGCTATTATTGATAAACGCCGCCCACGTCCGAATGTATCGGAAGTTATGAATATCATTGGTAACATTGAAGGTAAGACAGCAATTTTAATTGATGACATCATTGATACAGCTGGTACAATTACATTAGCAGCAAACGCTCTTGTTGAGAACGGTGCTTCTGAAGTATATGCTTGCTGTACACACCCAGTTTTATCTGGTCCAGCAATTGAGCGTATTCAAAATTCAAATATTAAAGAGTTAGTTGTTACAAACTCTATCGTATTACCAGAAGAGAAGAAAATTGACAAAGTACACGAGCTTTCTGTTGCTCCATTAATCGGAGAAGCAATCATTCGCGTTTATGAAGAAGAATCTGTGAGTGTATTATTCAATTAATTGGATAGAATGAGACGTAACCAAATTTGGTTACGTCTTTTCGTATCGTAAAAAGAAAGTAGTGGTACAAGAATGAAATTAATAGTAGGACTTGGGAACCCAGGTAGAGAATATGAATTAACAAGGCATAATATCGGATTTATGGGAATTGATGAACTTGCGAAGCGCTGGGGTATTTCTTTAAATGAACAAAAGTTTAAAGGTATGTATGGTTCAGGGTTTGTTAATGGTGAAAAAGTAATTTTATTAAAGCCGTTGACGTATATGAATTTATCTGGAGAAAGTATCCGTCCGCTTATGGATTACTATAAAATTGATGTGGAAGATTTTGTTGTCATGTACGATGATTTGGATATTCCAGTAGGTAAATTGCGTCTTCGTATGAAAGGTAGTGCAGGCGGTCATAATGGTGTGAAATCGACAATTTCTCATTTAGGAACACAAGAGTTTCAACGTATTCGTATGGGGGTTGATCGTCCGAAAAATGGCATGAAAGTAGTGGACTATGTATTAGGACGTTTTACAGCAGAAGAGCTGCCAGAGGTAAATCATTCTATTGAAAAAGCTGCGGATGCATGTGAAGAGTGGTTAAAGAAACCATTTCTTCAAATTATGAATACTTTTAACGGTTAATGTTCTAATTTGGAATATTTTGCGATGTTTTTATCCATACTAGTAGTAATTGTACACTTAGGAGGATAGTATGGAAGGACATTATTACTGTAGACATTGTGGGGGTAAAGTGGGTTCCATTACGGCAGAAAAGGTATACAGCAAAGTTTTATTTCAACTAACAGAGCAAGAACGATTGGATATGATTCATTTTCATGAAAATGGAAATATACATATAAAAACAATCTGTGAGTCGTGCCAAGAAACGCTCTCATCTTATCCGGAATATTATGAGTATGAAAAATTTTTGCAATAAAATGTTGTCGCTTTGGCATGCCCAAAGCATTTTTCTGTTTTCTTTTTCCAAAATATTTGCATAAAAATATATTAACTTGCTCTTTTATGTTGAGAGGAGTTTTGAAAATGATAGGGTTATTAGAGCAATTTTATAAAAATAAAGAAATACAATCCATTATTAATGGACTAGAAGAGGGATTGAAAGAACAGCTTGTATCAGGTATGGCAACTTCTTCTCGTTCTCTATTAATGGCTGCTTTATATAAGAAAACAAAGCAGTCACAGCTTGTTGTGACACATAATCTGTATCAAGCACAAAAAGTATATGAGGATTTAGTATCACTGCTTGGTGAAAAAGATGTTTGGCTATATCCAGTTAATGAATTAATTGCGTCAGAAATTGGGGTTGCAAGCCCTGAGCTTAAGGCGCAGCGCATTGAAGTGTTAAACCGTTTAGCTATGGGAGAGAACGGTATTATCGTCGCTCCTGTTGCCGGATTACGTAGATTTTTACCAATAAAAGAATTATGGAAGCAAAAACAAATCGAGATTAGTCTAGGGCAAGAGATTGATTTAGATGAATTGCTTCATATGTTGCATGATATAGGATATGAACGTAAGTCAATGGTAGAAGCTCCTGGAGAATTTAGTTTGCGCGGGGGAATATTGGATATTTATCCGTTAACTGAAGAATTACCGTTTCGTATAGAATTCTTTGATACGGAAGTAGATTCTATTCGCTTATTCGATGTAGAAGAACAACGCTCTCAAGATAAAAAAGAAAGCGTAAGATTCGGTCCTGCGACGGAATTTTTATTTTCAAAAGATGAATTGAAATTAGGGGTAGAGCGTCTTGAAGAAGGTTTAATGAAGACGATGCAGAGGCTCTGTGATGATAAAATTAAGACAGCGGTACTGGAAACTGTTAGTCATGAGATAGAAATATTAAAAAACGGACAGACAATAGAGCAAATGTTTAAATATTTATCTATCTTTTATAAAGAACATGCTAGTCTAATAGACTATTTACCGGAGAATGGTGTTGTTATTTTAGATGAAATTTCGCGCATTCAAGAAACGGCATCACACCTTGAGGCAGAAGAAGCAGAATGGTATACATCGCTTCTGAGTGAAGGGACAATTATTCAGGATTTGGAGTTCTCTCATCAATTTGAAGAGTTTTTACATCATAAAAAAAGAAGCTTTGTATATTTAACATTATTTTTGCGCCACATTGCGCATACGCACCCGCAAAATATTGTTAATGTAACTTGTAAAACAATGCAGGACTTTCATGGGCAAATGCAGCTGTTAAAAACAGAAATTGATCGATGGACTGAAGGAAATTTCACGACAGTTGTATTAGGAACAGATGAAGAACGCGCAAAAAAATTACAATATATTTTAAGTGATTATGATATTGAAGCAGATATTATAGAATCTACAGATATATTGCTTCCTGGTCGTCTTCAAATCGCTGTAGGTGATTTGCATGCAGGTTTTGAAATGCCGATGCAGAAGTTTGTTGTTATTACAGAAAAAGAGCTTTTCCATAAAAAAGTAAAAAAATCACAACGTAAGCAAAAACTATCCAATGCAGAGCGTATTAAAAGTTATTCTGAGTTAAAAGTTGGCGACTACGTTGTTCACGTGAATCATGGTATTGGTAAATTTTTAGGAATTGAGACCCTAGAAATTAATGGTGTTCATAAGGATTATTTGAATATTAAATATCAAGGTAATGATAAGTTATATGTGCCAATTGAACAAATTGATCAAGTACAAAAATATGTAGGGTCAGAAGGTAAGGATCCGAAAGTTTATAAACTAGGCGGAAATGATTGGAAGAAGGTCAAAACGAAGGTAGAAAAATCGGTTCAGGATATTGCGGATGACTTAATTAAGTTGTATGCAGAGCGTGAAGCTTCAAAAGGATATGCATATACGCCAGACACTGCCGAACAGCAGGAGTTCGAATCATCTTTCCCATACCAGGAGACCGAAGATCAGTTGCGTTCTATTGAAGAAATTAAGAAAGATATGGAACGTGGGCGTCCGATGGATCGACTTCTATGTGGTGATGTTGGATATGGTAAAACAGAAGTTGCGATTCGTGCGGCATTTAAAGCAATTATGGATGAAAAGCAAGTTGCGATTTTAGTACCGACAACGATTCTTGCGCAACAACACTATGAAACGATTCGAGAGCGTTTTCAAGATTACCCAATTAATATTGGATTGCTAAGCAGGTTCCGTACTAGAAAACAACAAAATGAAACGATTAAAGGTTTAAAAGATGGAACGGTTGATATTGTTATTGGAACACATCGCATTTTATCTAAAGATGTAACCTATAAAGATTTAGGTTTACTCATTATCGATGAAGAGCAGCGATTTGGTGTTACACATAAAGAAAAGATTAAACAATTGAAAGCAAATGTTGACGTATTAACATTAACAGCAACGCCAATTCCACGTACGCTCCATATGTCTATGCTAGGTGTACGAGATTTATCTGTTATTGAGACGCCACCAGAAAACCGTTTCCCGGTACAAACATATGTGGTGGAGTATAATCCAGGATTAATTCGAGAAGCGATAGAACGGGAACTTGCAAGGGGTGGCCAAATTTATTTCTTATATAATCGTGTTGAAGATATTGAAAGAAAAGCAGATGAAATCTCTATGTTAGTTCCAGAAGCACGTGTGACGTATGCACATGGGAAAATGAATGAGGGTGAATTAGAATCTGTCATGTTATCATTTTTAGATGGACAGCATGATGTTCTTGTAAGTACCACAATTATTGAAACAGGCGTTGATATTCCTAATGTAAATACATTAATTGTATTTGATGCCGATCGCATGGGATTATCACAGCTTTATCAGCTTCGTGGACGCGTTGGTCGTTCAAACCGCGTTGCTTATGCATACTTTGCTTATAAGCGTGATAAAGTGTTATCAGAGGTCGCTGAGAAGCGTTTGCAGGCAATAAAAGAATTTACAGAGCTTGGATCTGGATTTAAAATCGCAATGCGAGATTTATCTATTCGTGGTGCTGGAAACTTGTTAGGTGCTGAGCAACATGGATTCATCGATTCCGTCGGATTTGATTTATATTCCCAAATGTTAAAGGATGCAATCGAGCAGCGTAAAGGAACGCAAGGGGTTGAAAATGTAATTGATGTTGAAATTGATTTAGAAGTGGATGCATATTTACCAGATGCTTATATTTCTGATAGTAAGCAAAAAATTATGATGTACAAACAATTTAGAGGTGTCTCTACAATTGAAGATATTGAGGAATTGCAAGAAGAAATGATTGATCGTTTTGGAGATTATCCGCAAGAAGTTGGATATCTATTGCAAATTGCAAATATTAAAGTATTGGCAACGAAAGAACAGATTGAGCTAATTAAACAAACAAAATTTGAAGTGACATTTTTATTCTCAGAGCAAGCAAGTCAAAATATTGATGGTGGAAAATTATTCATGCTCGGTAATAGCTTTGGGCGCATGATTGGCCTTGGTATGGAAGGTTCTCGTTTGAAAATTGTTATGAAAACGAATGGATTAGATACATCAAAATGGTTAACAATTGCCGAAAATTTATTAAAAGGCTTGCCTGATGTGAAAAAAGAAGTAATAAATGCCTAAAACAAAATAAAAAATGTAATTCGACGTGCATAGAAGAACTAATGTGTAAAATACTATGTTTAACAGTTGGTGATTTTTACATGAACAGGTAAATTCACCACTTTCATCATCAGTAGAAAGTGAGGCAGCATTAGAATGAAAGCAACTGGAATCGTACGTCGAATTGATGATTTAGGTAGGGTGGTAATTCCGAAAGAAATTCGTAGGACTCTTCGTATCCGAGAAGGGGACCCGTTAGAAATTTTTGTTGATCGCGATGGAGAAGTAATTTTGAAAAAATATTCTCCGATTAGTGAATTAGGTGATTTTGCAAAAGAATATGCTGATGCTTTATACGATAGCTTAGGACATAACGTACTCGTATGTGATCGCGATTCCATTATCGCTGTAGCTGGGGTATCAAAAAAAGAATACTTAAATAAAAGTGTCGGTGATTTAATCGAAAAAACGATGGAAGATCGAAAGTCTGTTGTTATGACAGATGAAAGTGAAATTTCGATTATTGATGGGGTAACTGAAAAGGTTAGCTCTTATACAGTTGGCCCAATTGTCGCAAATGGGGATCCAATTGGAGCTGTTATCATTTTTTCAAAAGAAGCGATTATAAGTGAAGTAGAGCATAAGGCGGTAAATACCGCTGCAAGCTTTTTAGCAAAACAAATGGAACAGTAATTTTTCTTAATTATAATGTTTGTTATAAAAAGGAATTTTTTTCGGAAAATAGGATTGTATTTCATTAAAAGGTAGCGTCTTGCTACCTTTTTTATTGTATAAATCTAAAAAGAAGCCTGTTTTTTTCTTTGTGATATAATACGAGGGATGAGAATAGGAAAAGGAGTTTTCTCGTATGGAAGCGAAGAAGTATCAAGCTTTTTGGCGCGGGGCTATTATATTAACGATTGCAAGTTTTATTACGAAAGTATTAAGCGCTTTTTACCGTATTCCATATCAAAATATAGCGGGTGATGTGGGTTTTTATATTTATCAACAAATTTACCCGTTTTATGGATTTTGTTTAATTTTAGCTACTTATGGTTTTCCCATCATCATTTCTAAGATGGTAGCAGGGCGTTTGGAACAAGGGAAGCAAGAAGAGGCAGAGGAGATTATTTGTGTTTCTTTTTGGTTTTTATTGGGAATTGGCTGTATAGGTTTCTTTACAGTGTTTTTTGGTGCTCACACAATTGCTTCAGTTATGGGTGATGTAAATTTAGATAAACTGCTAAGAGTTATTTCGTTTTCATTCTTGTTAATGCCTTTTTTATCTGTTGCAAAAGGATACTTTCAAGGATTTAACAATATGATGCCGACAGCTATATCACAAGTGATGGAGCAAACGATTCGTGTTTCAATTATTGTGTTTTTATCGCTGTTTCTCATGGCACATCAATTTGATTTATATACAGTTGGAGCAGGGGCGATGTTTGGATCGATTGCAGGTGGATGTATCGGTATAATCGTGCTTTTATTTTATATGCGACATAATTTCCGTTCAATTTTTTTGCGAGGATGGAAAAGGATACGAAATAAGAAAGAGATAATTCGAATCCTTTTTTGGCAAGGAATAGCTATTTGTGTTAGTAATTTAGTGTTAATTTTTATCCAAATGGCAGATTCAGTTTCATTTTATACTTTGCTTATTCAGGCAGGAGAACCAGGAGAAATTGCAAAAGTATTAAAGGGTGTTTACGACAGAAGTATTCCTCTTATGCAGCTTGGTACAGTTGTGACAACTTCGTTTTCACTTTCGCTTATTCCGATTATTACAGCGGCGAAAGAGCGAGGGGATAGACTGTTTATTCAACAAAAGGTGCAGTTAGCACTGAAGATAACTTTTGTAATTGGCGTTGCAGCTTCATTAGGGCTAGCGTGTATTATTAAACCGACAAATATTATGTTGTTTGAAAATAGTGAGGGATCAAGTGTATTAGCTATTTTAGCTGTTACTATTTTATTTAGTTCCTTATCCATTACAACAGCTTCTATCCTGCAAGGGCTTGGTCAAACTGTAAAGCCAGCGTTGTTTGTTGTATTTGGTGGGTGTCTAAAATTATTGTTCAATTATATATTAATGCCACAATTGGGTGTAACTGGAGCGGCTGTAGCAACGGTAATTTCACTTATGGTTATTGCCTTATTAAATAGTACTTTGCTTATTCGAGTTATAGAAGAGCCGCTCATTCAGAAACAAAGCATATTGGGTATAACGGTCAGTGGATTAGGAATGGCTATTATATTAATGCTATTTATGTTTATTTATGAAGGATTTGGACTAGCAAGTGATGAAGGACATAGAGGCTTGGCTGTAGTAGAAGCATTACTAGGCGTAGTGATTGGCGGCTTGGTATATCTATTTTTAATTATGAAATTTAATGTTTTTACAAAAAAAGAATTAGGAACTGTTATGAAGCAAGAAAAGGTACAAGCTTCATTGAAGAAGAGTGGATAGAGGTGAATGGTTGTGAGTAGAGTAATCACGATTTTAGGATTAGGTGCTGGTGAGTTAGACCAGCTGACAATGGGTGTGTACAGAAAGATAAAAGAAGCAGATCATATGTATATTCGTACGAAGGAACACCCAGTTATTGAAGAATTAGAAAAAGAAGGTGTAAAATATACAGCTTTTGATGATGTATATGAGGCGCATGATACATTTGAGATTGTGTACGAAACAATTGCAGATACGTTAATAGAACAAGCGCAAAGTACGGATATTGTATATGCTGTACCAGGTCATCCACTTGTTGCGGAGCGAACTGTTCAATTGCTTTTACAAAAAGGGAAAGAAAAGCAGATTAAGGTGCAAATTGAAGGTGGACAAAGCTTTTTGGATCCGATGTTTGCTAGTTTGAAGATAGACCCAATTGAAGGGTTTCAGTTGATTGATGCAACTTCATTTGAACGAGGTCAATTAGAATTACGCCAACATTTAATTTTTTGCCAAGTATATGATGCGTTTGTTGCATCTGAGGTGAAATTAACACTAATGGAGATGTTGCCAGATGAGTATGACGTGTACATTGTAACAGCTGCAGGGACGTCGTTTGAGCAAGTGAAAAAAGTTCCGCTCTATATGTTAGATCATGAAGCAGAATTGAACAATTTAACAAGCGTATATGTGCCGCCTGTTAATGAGAGAGCTTCTTTATATCAACAATTTGATGTGCTCCGAGAAATCATTGCTGAGCTTCGTGGACCAAATGGTTGTCCATGGGATAAAAAACAAACGCATCAGTCTTTAAAGAAATATTTAATTGAAGAAGCATATGAAGTGCTAGAAGCAATTGATGAGGAAGATGATGATCACTTGGTTGAAGAGCTTGGTGATGTGTTATTACAAGTTATGCTTCATGCTCAAATTGGAGAAGATGAGGGTTGGTTCTCCGTTGATGATATTATCCGAACGCTATCTGAGAAAATGGTACGTCGTCACCCGCATGTATTTGGAGATATGGATGTGGAGAATGCGGAAGAAGTTGTTTCAAATTGGGAAGAAATTAAAAAACAAGAAAAGGGACATGTAAGGGAATCTATTTTAACAGGAATTCCTAAAAGTTTGCCACAATTAATGCGTGCGTATGAAATTCAGAAAAAAGCAGGAACAGTTGGTTTTGATTGGGATGATGTACAGCCAATGATGGAGAAAGTTTTTGAAGAATTGAAAGAGTTCGAGCAAGAAGTTGCAAAGATGGATAAGGAAAAAATGTTAAGTGAATTTGGAGATTTATTATTTGCTTTTGTTAATATTGCTCGTTACTATAAACTGAATCCAGAAGAAGCATTGCATACAACAAATGAAAAATTTATAAGCCGATTTATATACATGGAAGCGAAAGTAGCTGAAATGAATAAGGAAATGCAGGAATTAACTTTAGAGCAAATGGACGCTTTATGGGAAGAAGCAAAACAGATAGAGAATCAATAAGGGGGGGAAATGAGATGCGTTTAGATAAATTTTTGAAAGTGTCACGTTTAATTAAAAGAAGAACATTGGCAAAAGAAGTAGCCGACCAGGGAAGAATTATGATTAATGGGCAAGCTGCAAAGGCAAGTTCTGATGTAAAAGTAGATGACGAGCTAACAATTCGTTTTGGGCAAAAGGTAGTAACTGTAAAGGTAAATGAGTTAAAAGAAACAACGAAAAAAGAAGATGCAGCTAACATGTATACAGTAGTTCGTGAAGAGAAAGTGAAAGCAGAAGAAGGCTTGTTCTAAATTATTTCATCTCCTCATACATTATTTACTAGATAGTATAAAGCTATGGGGGGATTGACGTGAATAAGGGCTACTCAGCTTTGTCTTCTAATCAACAGAATGTTTCTGTAGAGCATGATATTATTATGCGTGGTAGACGTGTAATAGATATTACAGGCGTAAAACAAGTAGAGAGTTTTGATAGTGAAGAGTTTTTATTAGAAACTGTAATGGGGTTTTTAACAATTCGTGGTCAAAACTTACAAATGAAAAATTTAGATGTAGAAAAAGGCATTGTATCCATTAAAGGGAAAATTCATGAGATATTGTACATTGATGAAAATCAAGGGGAGAAAGCTAAAGGATTCTTTAGTAAGTTGTTTAAATGAGTTTAACGATTCAACTGTATACAATGCTTTCTATGATTGGAATGGGTGCTTGGATTGGGGCGGCGTTAGATACATACCAACGTTTTTTAAAGCGACCACAGCGTAAGCGTTGGCTTGTATTTATATATGATATACTGTTTTGGATTGTCCAAGCACTGTTTGCCTTTTACGTATTGCTCATTGTAAATGAAGCTGAATTACGTATATATGTTTTTGTAGCTTTGCTTTGTGGCTTTGCTGCATATCAAAGCTTATTGAAAGCAGTGTACATGCGAGTATTGAATTTTCTCATTTATGTTTTTGTGCAAACGATACAATTTTTTATTCAAATTGTACAGCTACTTATGATAAAACCTGTTATTATTATAGCGCAGCTTATTATTGCTTTTATATTATTCTTATTTCGTATACTATTTTCAATCGGGCGTGTGTTGTGGAAATGTTCTGCATGGATATTACTTTTGGTATGGAAAGTTTTTTTCTGGCCTGTTCGATTTCTTACTTTGCTTATATGGAAACATCTCCCTAATCGTGTTAAACTTTTTATAAAGAGATATGTGGGAATACTGGAACATACAAAGAAATTGAAGAAGTATATCTGTCAAATCTGGGAGCGTATAAAAAAGAAGTTAGGGGGACCTCGGAAATGAGGGAACTGAAGCAAAGAATGATCGTAGAACAGAATCCAAATTCTGTAAAAGAACATATAATACAAACGAACGAAAACAGAAAGCGATTATATCGCCGATTAGCAGTTTTTTTTGTGTTTGCTTTTACAACTATTGCGAGTATTAGCGTAACGTTTTATCAACAAAATAGTTCCATTAAAGCAAAAGAAGTAAAGATTGAAGAGATGAAAAAAGAATTGGGTTCATTAACAAAGAAAGAAAAAAAATTACAAGATGATGTTCAAAAGTTGAATGACGAAGAGTATGTTTTAAAGATTGCTAGGAGAGATTATTTCTTCTCTGGAAAAGGAGAGATAATTTTTCCTGTTTCTAAGTAGAGTGTGTCTTATTGACACTATATTTTAGGATTATATATAATAAAGTAAAATTTGACTTTTTAATCACTAAGGAGGAGCATTTTTTTTATGTCAATCGAGGTAGGCAGCAAGTTACAAGGTAAAGTAACAGGTATTACAAATTTTGGGGCTTTTGTGGAGCTGCCAGAAGGCTTAACGGGTCTTGTTCATATTAGTGAAGTTGCTGATAATTATGTGAAGGATATTAATGATCACTTAAAAGTAGGCGATGAAGTAGAAGTAAAAGTTATTAATGTTGAAAAAGATGGGAAAATCGGTCTATCTATCAAAAAAGCGAAAGAACGTGTAAGACCAGAAGGAGATCGTCCACGCGGTGAATATCAACGTGGTGGTGATCAACAACGTTCTGGACGTCCGCAACGCAATCGTTCTTTTAACAGAGATAACCGTGGTGGCCGTGATAACGGTGGGAATCAAAAAGAAACATTCGAGCAAAAGATGGCACGCTTTTTAAAAGACAGTGAAGATCGTTTGACTTCTTTAAAGCGTAATACAGAATCTAAACGTGGTGGCCGTGGCGCTCGTCGCGGATAAAACGAACGTTTTATTTTTCACATATAGAGAGGTGCCCAGGGTAATTTACTCGGGGTGCTTTTTTATGTAAATGAGTATATTAAAAAAAGAATAAAAAACTTTTTGAAACATGTTGACTTTAAAACGTATTTGATATAAGATACTAATTGTCCGTTAAATAAGACGACATGGCGGTGTAGCTCAGCTGGCTAGAGCGTACGGTTCATACCCGTGAGGTCGGGGGTTCGATCCCCTCCGCCGCTATATTTATTTTAACGGCCCGTTGGTCAAGTGGTTAAGACACCGCCCTTTCACGGCGGTAACACGGGTTCGAATCCCGTACGGGTCATCTAAAAAAGATCATGCATATACGCATGATCTTTTTTTGTTAAAAAATTGTAAAAGAAGTACAAAGCTTCTACAAAAACACCTTTTATTTTTTGAATTTTCACTCCTTTATAAGTGTTTGGCCTTAACAACTTGTATATATATAGGTTTATTTTGAATAAAAAGTCGAACGATTATGTAGGTGAGAACTGTTGTTTTGACAAAAATCCCAATAATTATCTTTTATAATGACAGTAATTAAACTATGCAGGTGGTGTTAAAAATATGCCAAAAGCAGGAAGGAACACTGTAAACACAAGTACACTGGCTATGAATGATGGGCAACTCAGATCAATCACATGGACAAGCAAGTTGAAAGTGAAATTAGAGCAAGTTTTCTTTAGATGGGGATTTGTTATTGCTGTAATCGGTTTTCTTTTAGGACGAGCATATATATTAACGAACATTTTGCCGTTTGCACTACCATTTTTTGCTGCTGTTTATGTAATGAAACGTGATAAGATGCCGCTCGCATTTCTTGCCCTTATGGGTGGTGCGCTTTCCGTTTCAATAGATAATTTGTTTTTTGCCTTTGCATCTATTTTTACTTTCTTCATTTATAATATCTTCTTTAGTCGGTTTACACGTAAAATTGTTGGACTTGTACCATTTCAAGTATTTATCTCCGCATTAACCGCACATCTCGCTGTTGTTTACTTCGCGCAGCAAACTGTCACGACATATGATTTACTCGTAAGTACCATTGAAGCAGGACTTAGTTTTGTTTTAACAATGATTTTTTTACAAAGTGTGCCATTGCTAACAGAAAGAAAAGGGAAACAGCAAGCATTGGAAACAGAAGAAATTGTTTGTTTAATTATATTACTTGCATCTGTATTAACAGGTACAACAGATTGGTTTATTTACGACGCCTCAGTTCAACATATTTTTACTAGATATTTAGTACTATTATTTGCTTTTGTTGCAGGTGCAGCTACTGGTTCAACAGTAGGGGTTGTTACGGGATTGATATTGAGTTTAGCAAATGTAGCTAGTTTGTCTCAACTTAGCTTATTAGCCTTTTCGGGGTTACTTGGTGGATTATTAAAAGAAGGAAAGCGTCTTGGAGTTAGCTTAGGGTTGTTAATTGGTACAAGTTTAATTACATTATACGTCGATAAACAAACGAATATTATAACAACTTTAATAGAATCTGGAGTAGCGATAGGGTTCTTTCTATTAACGCCAAAGGTAATTATTGATCGGTTTGCTAAATTTATGCCAGGAACACAAGAGCATTCTCATGATCAACAACAATATTTAAGAAGAATGCGTGATGTTACGGCGAATAAAATTAATCAGTTTGCAAATGTATTCTCTGCATTATCTAATAGTTTTTCAATATATGGATATGTGGAAGAAGAGGACAAGGAGACGGAGGCTGATTTATTTTTAAGTACAATTACAGCAAAGACATGCCAATCGTGTTTTAAAAAGGATCAATGCTGGGTAGTGAATTTCGATAAGACATATGATTATATGAAACAAATTATGGATGAAACAGAAGAAGGAACGCTTCAACATAACCGTAAGTTGGTTCGTGAGTGGGAAAAACACTGTGTAAGAGGAAAAAAAGTAACAGATTTAATGGCAGGGGAATTAGGTCATTTCTATGAGGGTCAAAAGTTACGAAAACAAATGAAAGAGAATCGTAGAATTGTGGCAGAACAATTATTAGGTGTCTCGAAAGTAATGGAAGATTTTGCGAAAGAAATTCAGCGTGAACGGGAAAATCATCAAGTGCAGGAAGAACGGATTTTACAAGCATTTCGTGACTTTGGTGTTGAGGTGGAACATGTTGATATTTATTGTTTAGATAGAGGAAATATTGATATTGAAATGATGATTCCTGCGGCATCTAATCAACATGGTGAATGTGAAAAATTAGTTGCTCCGATGCTTTCGGATATTTTAAAAGAAAATATTGTGGTTAAACATGAGGAGCCTTCTGCTTATCCAAATGGTCATAGTATGATATCTTTTGGGTCAGCAAAAACATTTTCTCTTGATACAGGGCTTGCTACAGCAGCAAAAGGAGGAGGATTTGTATCAGGGGATTCGTATGCGATGATGGATTTAAGTGTTGGAAAGTATGCTCTTGCTATTAGTGACGGAATGGGAAATGGACAAAGGGCACATATGGAAAGTAAAGAAACGGTCAAATTGTTACAAAAAATACTACAATCCGGTATTGATGAAGAAATTGCCATTAAGTCTATTAATTCAATTCTTTCATTGAGAACGACAGAGGAAATGTTTACGACGCTCGATTTAGCTATGGTAGATTTACGTGACGCGAGCGCTAAGTTCTTAAAAATTGGTTCAACACCAAGCTTTGTAAAACGTGGAAATACCGTTTTTAAAATAGAAGCAAGCAATTTGCCAATGGGAATTATTGAGGATGTTGAGGTAGATGTTGTTGGTGAACAATTAAAAACAGAAGATATTCTAGTTATGATGAGCGATGGGATTTTTGAAGGAGCACAGCATGTGGAAAACCATGAATTGTGGATGAAACGTAAAATTAAAGAACTGCAAACAGATGATCCGCAAGAAATTGCTGATATTATTATGGAAGAGGTTATTCGTTCTGGTGATGGTTATATTAATGACGATATGACAATTGTCGTTGCGAAGGTAAAGAAGAATATGCCAAAGTGGGCTACGATTCCACTTGTGGGTAAACAAGCGCAATAGGGGAGTGTAAGTTTTCAAAATTTGGTTCTGAGGTCTAGGGTAATACCTAGGCCTTTTTTTATAGGAGGAATTAGTTTCATTTGTCCTGTGAAGATAGGAGATGGATGTAAGATAAAAATGTGAATTTTGTACATCTTTTTTTTGCACAAAGTTTGTAAAAGTTGTACCATTATAAGCAAGGCAAGATATTGTTTTTTTGTTTAATGAAAGGTGATTGCAAAGTTGAAAGATACATTTGTTGAAAAGGTAGATGAGTTTGCAAAACGGCATGATGTATTAAAAGAACATTCGACAATTGTTGTAGGAGTTTCTGGAGGCCCTGATTCTTTAGCTCTTTTATATTATCTATTAGAGAAACGGGAAGAGAAAGAATTGAAAATTGTAGTTGCGCATGTAGATCATATGTTTAGAGGAGATGAATCCTACAAAGACTTACAATTTGTGGAGAAACTTTGTCAGAAGGTCGGGGTTATTTGCGAAACGATAAGAATTAATGTGTCGCAATATCAACAGCAATATGGAATGAATGCACAGGTGGCTGCTAGAGAATGCCGATATGCATTTTTGGAAAGAATAATGAGGAAATATGGTGCATTGTATGTAGCCCTTGGACATCATGGAGATGACCAAGTGGAGACGATTTTAATGCGCCTCGTCCGAGGGAGTACTCCGAAGGGATATGCGGGAATTGCTGTGAAACGCCCTTTCCATAATGGGTATTTAATTAGACCATTATTAGCGGTAACAAAGGAAGAAATCAATGCTTATTGTAATAGGCTAGGGATTACACCTCGCATGGATCCGAGTAACGAAAAGGAAGTATATACAAGGAATCGATTACGTAAGCATGTTCTACCTTATTTAAAAGAGGAAAATCCGCATGTGCATGAGAAATTTCAAAATTTTAGTATGCTTATGCAAGAGGATGAGGCGTATTTGCAGGAATTAGCTTTTGAAAAGATGAATAAAGTAATTACAAAAAAAAGTAATAAACACATCGTCTTATCAATTCCTGCCTTTGAATCCATGCCTATGCCTTTACAAAGAAGAGGGATTCAACTAATATTAAACTATCTTTATGAATACAAGATTCCGTCTTCGCTTTCTTCTATACATATTGACAAAGTTATTGCATTTTTTAAGCGAACGCATCCTTCAGGCTCACTTGACTTTCCTAGTGACCTAAAAATTGTTCGTACATATGAAGAATGTAGTTTCCGGTTTAAACAAGAAATTGTTTTTCCTTTTTCACAAGTTTTATCAGTACCTGGTGCCATTACATTAGCAAACGGGGATGAGCTTGTAGCAGAAGTAAATGAGGAACTACCAAGCAACATGAATGAAACGGTATTTGTTGCTAAGTATAATGATATATCATATCCTCTTCATATCCGCTCTAGAGAAAATGGAGATCGCATGTCAATACAAGGTATGAGTGGTACAAAAAAGATAAAAGCTATTTTTATCGAGGCAAAAGTACCAAAAGAAAAAAGAGAAGAGTGGCCGATTGTTTGTGATGCAAGAGGGAATATTATTTGGGTTCCATTGTTAAAACGATCTGCATTTGCCATTTCACATGGAACAACAGATAAGGATAAATATATGATTATTCACTACAAAAGCAAGGAGTCTTCCAGGAGGATAATGAAATGATGAATCAAGATATCGAAAAAGTATTAATTTCCGAAGAACAAATACAAGAAAAGGTGCACGAGCTAGGTGCAATTATTGCAGAGGATTATAAACATACAGTACCTCTTGCAATTGGTGTATTAAAGGGTGCAATGCCATTTATGGCAGACTTATTAAAAAGAACAGATACATATCTTGAAATGGATTTTATGGCTGTTTCTAGCTACGGTCATTCTACAGTTTCAACAGGTGAAGTGAAAATTTTAAAGGACCTTGATACTTCTGTAGAAGGTCGCGATATTTTAATCGTTGAAGATATTATTGATAGCGGTCTTACATTAAGCTACTTAGTGGACCTATTCAAATATCGTAAGGCGAAATCTGTAAAGATTGTTACGCTATTAGATAAGCCAACAGGTCGCAAAGTAGACCTAAAAGCAGATTACGTTGGATTTACTGTTCCTCATGAATTTGTAGTAGGATATGGCTTAGATTATAAGGAGCAATATCGTAATCTTCCTTATGTTGGAGTATTAAAACCAAGCGTTTACTCAAATTAATTAACTACAGGCGTTATCATTGGATAGGAAAGTTTTTCTATGTTACGATTTACTATAGTGTTTATGCCGTGAGAGGAGGTTAGGAATGAATCGTATCTTCCGTAATACCATCTTTTATTTACTGATATTTTTAGTAGTAATTGGAATCGTGAGCTATTTTAATGGTTCAACACAAAAAACGACATCAGTTAGCTACGATAAATTCATTACTAAACTTGAAAAGGGTGAAGTGCGTAATGTGCAACTTCAACCAAAGAATGGTGTATTTGAGGTAAAAGGACAATTTAGCAATGCTAGTAAGGAAGAGCAATTTGTTACTTATGCGCCAAATACTGAAGAATTACAAAAGAAAATTAATGACAAAGCACAAGGTGCTGAAGTAAAGTATCAACCAGCTGAAGAAACAAGTGCTTGGGTGACATTCTTTACTTCTATTATCCCGTTTGTAATTATCTTCATTTTATTCTTCTTCTTACTAAACCAAGCTCAGGGCGGTGGTAGCCGTGTTATGAACTTCGGAAAGAGCAAGGCGAAGTTATACAATGATGAAAAGAAAAAAGTACGCTTCAGAGATGTAGCTGGAGCAGACGAAGAGAAACAGGAGCTTGTTGAGGTAGTAGAATTCTTAAAAGATCCTCGTAAGTTTGCTGAGGTTGGTGCCCGTATTCCTAAGGGTGTTCTATTAGTTGGACCTCCAGGGACAGGTAAAACATTACTTGCGCGTGCTGTTGCAGGTGAGGCTGGCGTTCCTTTCTTCTCTATCAGTGGTTCTGATTTCGTAGAGATGTTCGTCGGTGTCGGTGCTTCCCGTGTACGTGATTTATTTGAAAATGCGAAGAAAAATGCTCCTTGTATCATTTTTATCGATGAAATTGATGCGGTAGGTCGTCAACGTGGAGCGGGTCTTGGCGGTGGTCACGATGAGCGTGAACAAACGTTAAACCAACTTCTTGTTGAAATGGATGGATTCGGTGCAAACGAAGGTATTATTATCATCGCTGCAACAAACCGTCCTGATATTCTTGATCCAGCATTATTACGTCCAGGACGTTTTGATCGTCAAATTACAGTTGATCGTCCAGATGTAAATGGACGTGAAGCAGTACTGAAGGTACATGCTCGTAATAAGCCGCTTGATGAGGATATTAACCTAAGAGCGATTGCAACTCGTACACCAGGATTCTCTGGTGCAGATCTTGAAAACTTATTAAATGAAGCTGCGTTAGTAGCTGCACGTCAAGATAAAAAGAAAATTGACATGTCTGATATCGATGAGGCGACGGATCGCGTGATTGCAGGTCCTGCTAAGAAAAGTCGTGTTATTTCTGAAAAAGAACGCAACATTGTCGCATTCCATGAAGCAGGTCACACTGTAATTGGTGTTGTACTTGATGAAGCGGATATCGTTCATAAAGTAACAATTGTCCCTCGTGGTCAAGCTGGTGGATATGCAGTAATGCTTCCGAAAGAAGATCGTTACTTCATGACAAAGCCAGAATTACTTGATAAAATCACTGGTTTACTCGGTGGCCGAGTGGCTGAGGAGATTGTATTTGGTGAAGTAAGTACAGGAGCTCACAACGACTTCCAACGTGCGACTGGCATTGCGAGACGTATGGTAACGGAATTTGGTATGAGTGATAAGCTTGGACCGATGCAGTTTGGTAGCTCACAAGGTGGTCAAGTGTTCTTAGGAAGAGATTTCCATTCAGAACAAAACTACAGTGATGCAATTGCACATGAAATTGACATGGAAATGCAAAGTATTATGAAAGAATGTTACGCTCGTGCAAAACAAATTCTTACTGAAAAACGTGATAAGCTAGATATTATTGCAAAAACACTACTTGAAGTGGAAACGTTAGATGCAGAGCAAATTAATCATTTATATGATTATGGAGTTTTACCTGAGCGTAAGAAGTCATCTGAAGATGTGAAAGTAAATATCACAATGAAAAAAGATGATGAGAACGTAGAAGATAAATAAAAAATGAAGGAGTGACAATAGTCACTCCTTTTTTCTATGCTGAGGAATTTATGTAATGGTATATAAATTTGAAGCTTCTTTGCATTAAAAATTGAAATGATGAACGATCTTTTTGTAAAATGATGAAGATGGAAAAACTGATTATATGGGTATGTATGATATGATAGCATTATAAGTTTTGTACATACTGCACAAATATAGATTAAATAAGATAAGTGGTGAGAATATGATTTTTGTATTGGATGTAGGGAATACAAATGCGGTACTTGGTGTATTTGAAGATGGGGAACTTCGCCAACATTGGCGTATGGAGACGGACCGTCATAAAACGGAAGATGAATATGGTATGTTAGTGAAACAGTTACTTGAACATGAGGGCCTTTCTTTCCAAGATGTGAAAGGAATTATTGTATCTTCGGTTGTACCACCAATTATGTTCGCCTTAGAGCGTATGTGTGAGAAGTATTTCAAAATTAAACCGCTTGTAGTGGGGCCAGGAATAAAAACAGGTTTAAATATTAAATATGAAAATCCACGTGAAGTTGGAGCGGATCGTATTGTAAATGCTGTAGCTGGCATCCAGTTATATGGAAGTCCTCTGATTATTGTCGATTTTGGAACGGCTACTACATATTGTTATATTAACGAGAATAAGCATTATATGGGTGGTGTAATTACACCGGGCATTATGATTTCGGCAGAGGCTTTATACAGTCGGGCAGCAAAACTTCCTCGTATTGAAATTACAAAACCAAGTAGTGTTGTTGGGAAAAATACGATAAGTGCAATGCAATCAGGGATTCTTTATGGATATGTTGGACAAGTGGAAGGTATTGTGAAGCGTATGAAAGAAGAAGCTAAACAAGAACCGAAAGTTATTGCAACTGGTGGATTAGCAAAATTAATTGCGGAAGAATCTAATGTAATTGATATTGTAGATCCGTTTTTAACATTGAAGGGCTTGTATATGTTATATGAACGTAATGCAAATTTACAACATGAGAAGGGTGAATAAATAAGGATGAAAGATTATTTAGTAAAAGCGTTAGCGTTTGATGGAGAGGTTCGTGCATACGGTGTACGTACAACAAATACAGTAAGTGAGGCACAAAGACGTCATGATACATGGCGGACTGCTTCTGCTGCGCTTGGGCGTTCGTTAACAGCTGGTACAATGATGGGAGCTATGTTAAAAGGTGACCAGAAGCTGACGATTAAAGTAGAAGGGAATGGTCCGCTTGGTCCGATTTTAGTGGATGCTCATGCAAATGGAGATGTACGTGGGTATGTAACGAATCCACATGTTGATTTCGAATCGACGGAGCAAGGTAAGTTACGTGTATATCAAGCTGTGGGTACAGAGGGTTCTTTAACGGTTATTAAAGATATCGGTATGCGTGAACCATTTATCGGACAATCTCCAATTGTTTCAGGTGAATTAGGAGAAGACTTCACATATTATTTCGCTGTTTCTGAGCAAACGCCTTCTTCTGTTGGTGTTGGAGTTCTTGTAAATGGGGATGATAGCATCTTAGCGGCTGGCGGATTTATTTTGCAGATTATGCCAGGTGCGCAAGAGGAGACAATTTCATTTATTGAGGAACGCCTACAAAAAATTCCGCCTGTGTCAAAGTTAATTGAACAAGGTCTTTCACCAGAAGAATTATTATATGAAGTATTAGGGAAAGACAAAGTGAAAGTATTAGAAACAATGGATGTTCAATTTAATTGTACATGTTCTCGTGAGCGTATTGAGAGTGTATTGATTAGTCTGGGTAAGAAAGAATTAGAACAAGTTCGTGAAGAAGAGGATGAGACAGAGGTGCATTGTCATTTCTGTAATGAACGATATAAATTTTCTAAAGAAGATATTACAAACTTAATTGAAAGCTTGTAATAAAATTGTTCATGGGGAATCAATCCTTCGAATGGATTGACAAATAGGGAATTTTCTGACAAAATTAAAAAATAGACAAAACCAATAAAAATACTCGGTGTTAGGAGTGACAGGAATGCGAGTGGCACAATCAGTTTCAGAATTAATCGGGAAAACGCCGATCGTTAAGTTGAACCGCATCGTAGAACAAGACAGTGCAGACATTTACTTAAAATTAGAATTTATGAATCCTGGAAGTAGCGTAAAAGATCGTATTGCACTATCCATGATCGAAGTTGCTGAGAAAAAAGGTTTATTAAAAGAAGGCGATACAATCATTGAGCCGACTAGCGGTAACACAGGAATTGGTTTAGCGATGGTGGCAGCTGCAAAAGGTTATAAGGCGATTTTAGTAATGCCAGAAACAATGAGTATCGAACGTCGTAACTTATTACGCGCTTATGGAGCAGAATTAGTATTAACTCCAGGTCCAGAAGGAATGGGTGGTGCAATTCGTAAGGCGACTGAATTGGCAAAAGATCATGGTTACTTTATACCACAACAATTCCAAAACCAGGCGAATCCAGAAATTCATCGTTTGACGACAGGTCCAGAAATTGTTGAGCAGATGGGCAATCAATTAGATGCATTTATTGCTGGTATCGGTACTGGTGGGACAATTACAGGTGCTGGTGAAGTGTTAAAGGAAACATATAAAGACATTAAAATTTATGCAGTAGAACCTGCAGATTCTCCAGTGTTATCTGGCGGAAAACCAGGTCCACATAAAATTCAAGGTATTGGGGCTGGATTTGTTCCTGAAACATTGGATGTAGAAGTATATGATGAAATTATTCAAGTGAAGACAGAACAGGCATTTGAATATGCAAGAAGGGTAGCTCGTGAAGAAGGTATTTTAGTTGGTATTTCTTCAGGTGCTGTCATTTATGCTGCGACAGAAGTTGCGAAAAAACTTGGTAAAGGGAAAAAGGTTCTTGTAATTATTCCAAGTAATGGTGAGCGTTATTTAAGCACTCCACTTTATCAATTTGAATCATAATCAGTGCGGTCAGAAGAAAGCATTCCTTAACAGGGATGCTTTTTCTTTTTTCGTTTGAAAATAGGAAAAGAGTGAATGACTAGAAAACTTCATGTAAAATAAGTAGTAGTAAAGTTAAATTATTTTCACTAGCTCTCAAGGATAATTATTTCCTATTAACTATCTGTAATTTGAGATGATTCGTCTAAGGGAGTGGGATAAAAGAAGACGGGGTGTTGATATGCAACGAAGAAAATCTTTAGCGCTTTCTATTCCATATCAGTTAGATTTTTTTAAGCAGTATAAGTTTCTTTCTCAGAATAAGAACCAACATATCTTACTAGAAAGTGGTCGCGGTGGTCGTTATACTATTGCAGGGCTTGATCCTGTAGCGGTAATTCGGGGGAAGAATGAAACGTTACATATAAGTGAAAGTGGTAAGGAAACAATACAAAGAGGGAATCCATTAGATTTGATGCAACATTATATGGAACAATGGAAAACGGATCATAATCCAAAGTATCCTCCGTTTCAAGGTGGTGCAATTGGATATTTTAGTTATGATTGTATCCGTTATATTGAGAAGCTTCCACCTCTTGCTAAGGATGATGTGGATATACCTGACGTATTCTTTTTATTATTCAATGATGTGTTTGTGTATGATCAAAAGGAAAAAGTGCTATGGATTATTACACATTATATAGATGAACGTGAAGAAGCGGAAAATCGTTTAAATGAATGGAAGAATCTTTGGTTGAAGGAAGCTCCTGAAGTTAAAGTACCATTTGAATGTCCTGAAAATAGAAATGAAGCAGTAGCTTTTACAGAAGAAGGATTTATGGAAGCTGTTCAGCGTATTCAAGAGTACATTGGAGCTGGGGATGTATTTCAAGTAAATCTGTCGACAAGGCAAGAGAAAACATTGCAAACACATCCGCTCGAAATTTATACGAGTCTTCGTGAAATTAATCCATCACCATATATGGGGTATTTAGAACTTGGAGATTTTCAAATTGTTAGTGGCTCACCTGAATTATTAATTAAAAAGCAAGGGACTGAAGTGAGTACTCGTCCGATTGCTGGCACG
Organism: Bacillus sp. AFS023182; assembly: GCF_002560575.1. Lineage (NCBI taxonomy): Bacteria > Bacillati > Bacillota > Bacilli > Caryophanales > Bacillaceae > Bacillus > Bacillus sp. AFS023182. Next base: position 42,688 of record NZ_NTRO01000040.1, read on the forward strand.
CGTTCTCGAGGGAAGGATGAGCAAGAAGACGAGAGTTTGGCGAAAGAGTTAATTGAAAATGAAAAAGAACGAGCGGAACACGTGATGCTTTTAGATTTAGAGCGAAATGATTTAGGGCGAGTTTGTAAGTACGGGACTGTTGAAGTAGATGAATTTATGGTAATTGAAAAATATTCGCATGTTATGCATATAGTTTCTAATGTTCGTGGAGAGGTCCGGGAAGATAAGGATGCTTTTGATTTAGTAAGAGCTGTGTTTCCGGGTGGAACGATTACGGGAGCACCTAAAATACGTACAATGGAAATTATAGAAGAATTAGAACCGGTTCGCCGTGGGATTTATACAGGTTCAATTGGTTGGATTGGTTATTCAGGGGATATGGAGTTAAATATTGTGATTCGGACGCTTCTTGCAAAGGATGGACAAGCGTATGTGCAGGCCGGGGCAGGAATTGTAATTGATTCAAATCCGAAAAATGAGTATAAAGAGTCGTTAAAAAAAGCAATCGCTCTATGGCGTGCAAAAGAATGCAGCGAAGAAACGGTTAGGTGAGAGAAATGATATTGATGATTGATAATTATGATTCTTTTACATTTAATTTAGTACAGTTTCTTGGAGAACTTGGACAGGAACTGGTAGTTAAGCGTAATGATGAAGTTACAATTTCAGATATTGAACAAATGAAACCAGACTTTTTAATGATTTCTCCAGGGCCTTGTAGTCCTAATGAAGCTGGTGTAAGTATGGATGTTATTAAGCATTTTGCAGGGAGGATTCCGATTTTTGGAGTGTGTCTTGGTCACCAATCGATTGCGCAGGTATTTGGAGGAGATGTTGTTCGTGCGGAACGTTTAATGCATGGGAAAACCTCTCCGATGTATCATGATGGGAAAACAATTTTTTCGGAAATTCCCAATCCATTTACGGCAACTCGTTATCATTCTCTTATTGTTAAAAAGGAAACATTGCCAGAATGTTTAGAAGTAACATCTTGGACAGAAGAGGGAGAGATTATGGGGCTTCGTCATAAAACATTGCCAATCGAAGGAGTGCAATTCCACCCGGAGTCTATTATGACTTCCCATGGGAAAGAGTTACTGCAGAACTTTATCCGCAGTTATAGTCCGAGTGTATCATCATGTTAATTTATGTAAATGGTACATATGTGGAAGCGAGTGAAGCAAAAATCTCCCCATATGATCATGGATATTTATATGGACTAGGTGTTTTTGAAACGTTTCGTATTTATGACGGGCATCCATTTTTATTAGACGATCACTATGAACGTTTAATGGATGCTCTTTCTACGCTCCAAATCGAGTGGACGATGACAAAAGAAGATGTGTGTCGCATTTTACAAGAATTACTTGTAAGAAATGGGCTAAATCATGCGTATATTCGCTTTAATGTATCGGCTGGTATAGATGAAATAGGTTTGCAAACAGAGGTTTATGAAGAGCCTTCTGTTATTGTATTTATAAAGCCTTTGGCAGCTCCAGGTGTAGTAGTGGAAAAGGAAGGCGTTATTTTGAAACAAACACGAAATACACCGGAAGGAGCGTTTCGTTTAAAGTCTCATCATTATTTAAATAACATTTTAGGAAAACGTGAAATTGGAAATGTTGTAAGTAAAGAGGGGATTTTCTTAACTGAAGCCGGTCATATAGCGGAAGGGATTGTTTCGAATCTCTTTTTTGTGAAGGGAAGTGTTTTATATACGCCTTCGCTTGAAACAGGAATTTTAAATGGGATTACTCGCGCTTTTATTATACAGATTGCTGAAATGTTGAATATACAAGTGGAGGAAGGTTTCTTTACGAAAGATGAGTTACTTTCCGCTGATGAGGTGTTTGTAACAAATTCTGTTCAAGAAATCGTGCCATTTCGCCATATTGAAGAGAGAGATTTCCCGGGTAAAGAAGGCGAGGTTACAAAGCAACTGATGCGTGTGTATGAAATGCATAGAGGAAAGCTTTGGAGCCGAAATGAATTGCGGAGAGGAGATGTGTAGTGTGAAGTGGAGTTATGATTTACACTGCGGCGAATATACGCTGAATTTAAATAAAAAGACATTAATCATGGGGATTTTAAATGTTACACCAGATTCATTCTCAGATGGTGGAAACTACGATGAGGTAAACGCAGCTGTAAGTCACGCGAGAGAAATGGTGGCCGGCGGTGCTGATATTATTGATATTGGTGGGGAATCAACTCGTCCTGGCTTCGCGAAAGTTTCAGTGGAAGAAGAGTTAAGACGCGTGATTCCGATGATTCGAGCGATTTCGAAAGAAGTGAAAGTGCCTATTTCTATTGATACGTATAAAGCTGAAGTAGCTAAGCAAGCAATTGAAGCGGGTGCCCATGTTATTAATGATATATGGGGAGCGAAGGCTGAACCGAAAATTGCGGAAGTGGCAGCACGTTATAATGTACCGATTATCTTAATGCATAATCGTGATAACACAAACTATCGTAATTTAATGGCTGATATGATTGCGGATTTATATGAGAGTGTTAAAATTGCAAAAGATGCGGGTGTACCTGATGAAAATATTATTTTAGATCCAGGTATCGGTTTTGCGAAGACGGTAGAACAAAATTTAGAAGTGATGCGTAATTTAGAAAAGCTAAATGTATTAGGGTATCCAGTTCTTCTTGCGACTTCCAGAAAATCATTTATTGGTCATGTTTTAGACTTGCCGGTAGAGGAACGTGTAGAAGGAACTGGGGCGTCAGTATGTCTTGGTATTGAAAAAGGTTGTGAAATGATTCGTGTTCATGATGTGAAAGAAATGGCGCGTATGGCGAAGATGATGGATGCGATGATTGGTAAGGGGGGGAAGTGATTGGATAAAATTTATATCCATGACATGGAGTTTTATGGCTATCATGGTGTATTTCCAGAAGAGAATAAACTGGGACAAAGATTTAAAGTCGATTTAACTGTGGAGCTGGATTTAAAACAAGCGGGTGAAAGTGATAACTTAGAGCATTCGGTAAACTATGGGGAGCTCTTTGAACTTTGCAAGCAAGTAGTTGAGAATCAAACGTACAAACTTGTAGAAAGTATAGCGGAAAATATAGCGGCGAATATATTGACTCGATACGTAAGTATTTTACGGTGTACAGTAAAGGTTGTTAAACCAGACCCGCCAATCCCAGGGCATTACCGTGCTGTGGCGGTAGAAATTACGAGAGAACGATTATGAAAAATGATGTATACGTTTCGTTAGGATCAAATATTGGTGATCGCTATGCTTATTTATTGGAAGCGATTGAGTTATTAAATAAAAATCCTTATATTCAAGTGAAAGATGTTTCTTCTGTATATGAAACAGATCCAGTTGGATATACAGATCAAAATCGTTTTTTAAATCTAGTTATAAAAATTTCTACCAATTTACTACCGCAAGAGTTGTTGAAAATAACGCAAAAGGTTGAGATTGATTTAGGAAGGAAAAGGGAAATTAGATGGGGCCCAAGAACCATTGACCTTGACATTTTGCTCTATAATCAAGAAAATATTGAAGCAGAGAATCTTATTGTTCCGCATCCGCGGATGTTCGAAAGAGCTTTTGTTATCGTTCCGTTGTTAGAGATTAATCGAGATATAAAACGAGATATTTCACGTTCACAAGTAGATGAAATGAAAAGGCGAGAGGGAGTAACGGTATGGAAGCAGAAAAATGGGGAAGACGCATTCGTGCTTTTCGGAAATTAAAAGGTTATACGCAAGAAGGTTTTGCAAGGGAATTAGGGGTATCTGTATCCGTTTTAGGAGAAGTCGAGAGAGGGAATAGAACCCCTTCTCAAGATTTTGTAGTAGAAGTTGCGAAGACATTAAATATTTCAATAGATGAATTAATGCCAAAGTGAGGACAAAGGAAGGAGATAGTCGAGTGTTAAAGATTGCAAACATCGAGATGAAGAATCCAGTTGTATTAGCACCGATGGCGGGGGTATGTAACTCCGCATTCCGTCTAACTGTAAAAGAATTTGGTGCGGGTTTAGTATGTGCTGAAATGGTAAGTGATAAAGCGATTTTATTTAATAACCAAAGAACATTAGATATGTTATATATTGATGAGAGAGAGAAGCCACTAAGTTTACAAATTTTTGGTGGTGAGAAAGAAACGCTTGTTGGTGCTGCGAAATATGTAGATAAAAACACAACGGCGGATATTATCGATATCAATATGGGTTGCCCAGTTCCGAAAATTACAAAGTGTGATGCTGGTGCAAAATGGTTATTAGATCCAAATAAGGTGTATGAAATGGTAGCGGCAGTTGTAGATGCTGTTGAAAAGCCGGTTACAGTTAAAATGCGTATTGGTTGGGACGAAGACCATATTTTTGCAATTGAAAATGCTAGAGCTGTTGAACGTGCAGGTGGCCAAGCAGTGGCGGTTCACGGACGTACACGTGTTCAAATGTATGAAGGAAAAGCGGATTGGGATATTATTAAACAAGTAAAACAATCTGTAAATATTCCGGTTATCGGAAATGGTGACGTGGAAACACCTCAAGATGCAAAACGCATGCTTGATGAAGTTGGTGTCGATGGTGTTATGATAGGTCGAGCGGCCCTTGGTAATCCTTGGATGATTTATCGTACGGTAAATTATTTAGAAACAGGAGAGTTATTACCAGAACCAACGGTGCGTGAGAAGATAGATGTATGTATGCTCCACTTAGATCGTCTTATTGATTTAAAGAACGAAGATATTGCAGTAAGAGAAATGAGAAAGCACGCAGCTTGGTATTTAAAAGGTGTTCGTGGTAATGCAGGAGTGCGTAATGCAATTAATACGTGCAATACGCGTGAGGACCTTGCTTCCTTGCTAGGGGCATTTGTAGAAGAAGTAGAAGCAAAACAAGAAACAATTCACGTTGGTTAAAAAAAGGGGAGAGAACGTTTGACATTCCTGCCCTCACTACCTATAATTACGTGAAAGAAAGAAGAACTGCCAGTATACTACTGGCAGTTTTTCTAGTTGAGTAGAAAATGATATACTGTATATATTGTAAAATTTAATAGAGCTGGAGTGATATCAATACCATGGATAACATGAACCACGAAGAATTAAATGACCAATTGCTTGTTCGTCGTGAGAAGTTACATAATTTACGCGAACAAGGGATCGATCCGTTTGGTAAACGTTTTGAACGTACGAATTCAACCAAAGAATTATTAAACTTGTATGGGGAGCTCTCTAAAGAAGAATTAGAAGAGAAAGAAATCTCAGTTTCTATTGCTGGTCGTATTATGACGAAGCGCGGTAAAGGGAAAGCAGGTTTTGCGCATCTTCAAGATTTACACGGACAAGTTCAAATTTATGTTCGTAAAGATGCTGTTGGAGATGAGCAATATGAATTATTTAAGACAGCTGACTTAGGTGATTTAGTAGGAATCGAAGGGAAAGTTTTCAAAACAAACGTAGGAGAACTTTCAGTAAAGGCAACAGGCTTTACGTTACTAACGAAAGCACTTCGTCCATTGCCAGATAAATACCATGGATTGAAAGATGTTGAACAACGCTATCGCCAACGTTACTTAGATTTAATTACAAGTATGGAGAGCCGCGAAACATTTGTTACTCGTAGTAAAATCATTCGTGAAATGAGAAGGTATCTAGATGATAATGGTTACCTTGAAGTAGAAACACCGATGATGCATGCGATTGCCGGTGGGGCATCTGCTCGTCCGTTCATCACACACCATAATGCATTAGATATGGAACTATATATGCGTATTGCAATTGAATTGCACTTAAAGCGTCTTATTGTAGGTGGTTTAGAGAAAGTATACGAAATCGGCCGTGTATTCCGTAATGAAGGTGTATCAACGCGTCATAATCCTGAATTTACAATGATTGAATTATATGAAGCGTACGCTGATTATAAAGATATTATGAAACTAACAGAAAATATGATTGCTCATATTGCGAAACAAGTACTAGGTACAACAACAATTCAATATGGGGAATATGAAATTAATTTAGAGCCAGAATGGACACGCCTTCATATGGTAGATGCGATTAAGCAATACTCTGGAGCGGACTTCTGGAGCCCGATGAGTGTAGAAGAAGCACGTGCACTGGCGAAAGAACACGGTGTAGAAATTAAAGACACAATGGAAGTTGGTCATATTATTAATGAATTCTTTGAACAGAAAGTAGAAGAAAAATTAATCCAACCTACATTTATCTATGGTCATCCAGTGGAAATTTCTCCTCTTGCGAAAAAGAATGATGAAGACCCACGCTTTACAGATCGTTTCGAGTTATTTATTGTTGCGCGTGAGCATGCAAATGCATTTACAGAATTAAATGATCCAATCGATCAAAAAGAGCGTTTTGAAGCGCAATTAAAAGAGCGTGAGCAAGGTAATGATGAAGCACATATGATGGATGATGATTATATTGAAGCACTTGAGTACGGTATGCCTCCTACAGGTGGACTTGGAATTGGTATTGACCGTCTTGTTATGCTATTAACAAATGCACCATCTATTCGTGATGTGCTGTTATTCCCAGCGATGCGTCACAAGCAAGACTAATCTAAGCTTTGGAGATTTCTCCAAAGCTTTTCTTTATGTTATTTTCTAGTATAGTGAAGTTTAAATGGTTTATTTCCTATATAGAAGAAAGGGGTCTTTATATAGGGATTTAGTGCTAGTTTTATACTTTCTTATTCCGTTAAAAAATTTTATTAAAAAACTATTGCATTTTAATAAATGAACTGGTATATTTATATTCGTTGTCACGAAAGACAACAAAGAAAACAAACAAAAAACAACTTTTCAAATAAAAAAGTTGTTGACGAAAATATAACAAAATGTTATATTGATAAAGTCGCTTCGGCGGCAAGAGAGTTCTTTGAAAACTGAACGAAACAAACAACGTGAAACGTCAATTTTTATTTTAGATGCTAGACAAACCAACTTTATTGGAGAGTTTGA
>NZ_NTRO01000041.1:0-10577 GCF_002560575.1 Bacillus sp. AFS023182
TTTGTTTCGATTATGGGACCATCTGGTTCCGGGAAATCAACACTCATGAATATTATCGGTTGTTTAGATCGTCCAACAGAAGGCGAATATATGTTGAATGACGTGAATATCTTAACAGCAGACGAGTCAAAACTTGCCCTTATTCGTAATGAATATATCGGTTTTGTATTCCAGCATTTTAACTTATTGCCACGTCTTTCAGCGGTAGAAAATGTAGAGCTTCCACTTATCTATGGTGGTGTGAAGAAAGCTGAGCGCCGTCAAAGGGCTCTTGAAGCGCTTGGAAAAGTCGGATTATCAGACCGTGTGCATCACTTACCCAGTGAACTTTCAGGTGGACAAAAGCAGCGTGTGGCGATTGCTCGTTCCATTGCGAATGATCCAACGTTTATTATGGCTGATGAGCCAACTGGTGCTCTTGATACAAAATCAGGGGAACAAGTTATGGATATATTCACGAAGTTAAACGCAGAAGGTACGACGATTGTTATGGTTACACATGAGGAAGAAGTTGCGGCGTATTCTTCGCGCCGAATTGTGTTAAGGGATGGGAAAATTACAGAAGATAGAAGGTGTGCGGTATGAGTTTACTAGATAGTATCAAAATTGCCCTATCTTCTATTTTAGCTCATAAACTGCGCTCAGCACTTACGATGCTGGGAATTATTATCGGTGTCGGTTCTATTATTACTGTTGTTGCGATTGGGCAAGGTGGGGAAGCAATGTTAAAGTCACAAATTGCTGGTTCTGGTAATAATGTCATGCCAATCCACTTCGCTGCGGATATTAATGATCCGTATGGAATGGGAGCGAGTGAAATACCGAAAATAACGGAAGAAGACATCTTTGAAGTGAAAAAGCTCCCGGAAATTTCTCATGTCATTACAACAAATAATACGATGGAACCACTTGAAATTAATGATAAAAAAGAGATGGTTAATGTTATTGGACTAGATAGTGAGTATTTTGAAGTCAATAAGACGAAAGTAGTAAAGGGTCGCTCACTCAATGAAAACGATATTTCGCAAGGAAATAACGTGGTCATGATTAGTACGAAAATGGAAGATGAGTTGTTTAAGAAAGAGAATCCTGTTGGGAAAATTATTGAGATGAAGGGTCAACCGATGCAAATTATCGGTGTGTATAAATCAGAGAATTCGTTTATGGGAATGGGTCCTTCAGAGGCGCTAGTTCCTCTTACGTTATGGCCAACTTTATACGGAACAGATGAAATTCAAAGTATCGCTGTACAGTCAAAAAATGTAGATAGTTTGGAGACTGCCGGCAAAAAAGCAGTTGAAGTGTTAAATAGTCGTAAGCCAAGTGAGATTTCCGGTAAATACGAAATGGTGAATTTAAAAGAATTCCAAGAAGGTGTTTCGAAAGTAACAAGTATCATGACGATGATCATTGGCGGTATCGCTGGAATTTCATTAGTCGTTGGTGGTATTGGTGTAATGAACATCATGCTTGTATCCGTAACAGAGCGTACGCGTGAGATTGGGGTACGTAAAGCACTTGGAGCAACGCGCAGTAAAATCTTGCTGCAATTCCTAATTGAAGCCGTTATGTTAACGCTTCTTGGTGGATTAATTGGAATCGGCCTTGGCTACGGAGGCGCATATATTGTGTCCACATTTGCAAAATGGCCACCTCTCGTTTCATGGGAAGTTGTCGTTGGCGGTGTGTTATTCTCGATGACGCTCGGCATTATCTTCGGATTAATTCCAGCGAACAAAGCAGCGAAATTAGATCCAATTGAAGCACTTCGTTACGAATAGATTGCTAGTGTAGTAGAGGGGGCTCCTCTACTACACATACATAGTGTTCTGATGGGCGGTTCGCCGCCTCTAGTAAAGAGGATGCGAACCGCCCGTTAGAACGGGTTATATAAATACAAGGAGGTTTTTTAGAATGGAACCGAATGTTAATTCGCAAAAGGTTAGTGGAGAAAAACCATCTTTACTAGGAATGATCACATCTCCTGGCTTACAGTTTGAGAGAATGAAGAATAGTGATGCGGTATGGGGTACGTTTTGGTTAATGACCGTATTAGGTGGTGTTATGGGAACTCTTATGTCGTATTTATATTCCAAAGATCCTGCGTCCATAGCAACAAATAAGGAACTTGGATTTGATGAAGTGCCATTGGTGTTCACGCTAGGGGGAGGCTTTCTTTTTTCAGCGCTTGTTATTATAATTACATTCTTTCTTGGTGCAGTTGTGTATAAAGTATTAATGATGTTTATGAGCAATGATACTCCTTATAAAAAATTATTAACAATTACTGTATATTCTAGTGTCATTACTGTTCTTGGTGGAATTATAAATATGGTAATAGCATTTATTCTTGGTGGAAATGGGCAAGAAATGTATACAGGTTTAGGACCGGTATTTGCTTCTACTGGTGGCGTTGTACATGGCATTCTAAAACAGTTTGAGATATTTGCAATTTGGGGATTAGTGGTAACAGGATTAGGATTACATATTACGGCTGGTTTAAGTAAGAAACAAGCAACAATTCTTGTTATTGTTTTCTTCATTCTAACATTGGGATTCGGTGCAATCGGCGGTATGTTCTCGAAAGCATAATATATGACATATTAAAAAAACGGCTCATATGGAGTCGTTTTTTTTATTTTTGTATGTATTTGAAATACTAGGCCTCGTATTTCAAATTTCCTCTACAGATATTTGAAATTTCCCTATGCAGAATTTCAAATATCTCACCATGAAATCCGCTTTATCTTCTTATATTGTAAAGGTACCGCGGAATAACAAAGAGGTATACCTTTTAGAAATAGGCACGATATGAAACCGGCTACTTTTACAGAAACAGTTACGTTGTATGAAAAGATGATTAAAAATCAAATGAAGAGGCTTTGTCTGTACCGGGATTATGAAGAGTACTATCAATGCGGTTTAATTGGACTTTGGAAGGCATATGAAAAGTATGAGGAAGAGAAGGGGACTTTTTCAGCTTATGCATTCGTAACAGTGCGCGGATATTTAATAGAGAAGTTGAAGAAAGAAAGTAGATTTCAAAAGCGGCATACATTCGCTGGACAGGAAATTTTGCAAAATGTATGCGGAGCGGAAGCATCATCAGAAGTTCAGGATTATATGAGTTTGTTAGATGAGAAAGAGAAACATATTATTTACGAACGTTTTTATGTAGGAAAGAAGATGCATGAAATTGCTGAAGAGATGGGGATGACGTATCATCAAGTGAGATGGGTATATCGGCAGGCACTGGGGAAGATGCAGGCTGAGATATAGGAAATATAAAATGGAGACAAGAGGATATCTTGTCTCCATTTCGTTTATCTTGCCTTAACGGGCAGTAAGAGCCCCGCGACTGATTAAAGTTTCACTTTATGCTAGAAATCGTTATGAAAATCATCAAGCATCATTTGAGCGATTAAATTACCAGCTTTTCTCCATTGCTGTTTCATTTTGTAGCAGGTTATGGGGAGAACTGCTGTTTCTTCATTATAAAAATGTAGTATTGCTTGATTATTCACGTCTTTCTTTATTACTTTAATACCTTTGTAGAAGACCCAGATGCAATCCCAAGCGGTAGGTGATTTTGTCGGAATGGCACAAATGAATCGCCGATGATTAATTGGGATCGGTGTATTTTGTCGTAAATCCCATTTTTTAATAATTGCTTTCCGTCTGCCTTCATATGTGGAATAATTGTGTAAGATAATCAATTCTTTTATTAGTTCTAAAGGTGTCTTAGGTGAGTAGAGAATTCCTTTGGTGGTATGGATTTGAGTACGATAAAACGGATCTTCATAAGACATCATCATCATTACGGTACTAGAAATAGCATACAGATTAGCTGGATCATGCACCTGAAAAGCCTCCCTTAAAAAATATTGGTTTTTACATATTTTAGTATATAGATGGAATATAAAAACAATTTTAATTATTTGTAAATATTTGTAAATTTAATTTTACCTTGTAAATAGTAAGTTTTCTGTATAAGTTCATTTTAATTTTTTGACATATAAGTTGTTTTGCATACGAAAATGAATCTATACTTTTTTTACCTCTTAAAAAGAAAGAGTTTCTATCGCTTTTTAAGTTAGGTTTATATAATTTGCATCACTTGTACATATATATGAAAATAGAAATAGTTAGGCGGTGATAGAATATGAAACGGAAGTATATCGTTATTATGGCACTTGTTGTCCTTCTTTTCGTATATTTAGCAAGCAGCAACCCAAGTAAAGGGGAATATACAGAATGGGCAGCAAAACAATTTATGAATCGCAATGATATTAGTAAAAAATTAGCAGAGGTTGAAAAAGAAGATCCAGATGGGCTTGTTGGTGAACTTGCGACAATTGGTAAGAAGTTAGCGAAGAAATATGTAGAGCCACAAGTTGATGTGTTGATTAACCATTATACAAAGCGAAGCGATTATATTTTCTTCTCGACATATACGACAGAATTTACACTAGGGAAAGAAAATTATAAATATGTTTCAGTCGGGTTTTCTCATATTTTTATTCCGATTGAGATGCCGAAGAAAAAAGACGAAGCTGCAAAGTAATGCAGCTTCGTCTTAATCGTTTAAGGAGCAATTGTTACTTCGGATACTGTCTTTTCAACAAGGCGTGCTCCTTTTTTACGGGTATTTTCACCAAGTGATAAGAAAATTGTAGAGGAGAGAAGCGTGTCCATCACTTGGTTAATGTTTTGTTCATTCACAGGTGTAATCGGATTGTCGATAGAAAAGACAACGGTTTTTCCATCCTCTTTCAAGAAAATGAGCTCAAGTACTGTCATTTTCATTTACCTCCTTTTCATTAGAAGTTTACGGATTCGAGATGTCAGATGTGCTTAAAAGTTGAACAGCATGAAGCTTTAATTCTTGCAATGAAGCAAGTGCATGTGCAACTTCATGCACCTTTGCTACATCAGCGTTTGGTTTTACTCGTTTAAACTGTTTGTTTTTAAGAATTGCTTTCCCGTTTTTGTCTGTGCCGCCGTTTAGGACAAGGCGTAAGCTTAAATCAGTTACAATTGTTTCAATCGCCATGTTTTTCACCCCCTTTTCATCATATATATAGGGGGCAATGGTCATATTTTGGCGTGAAATTTTTTCTTTTTTTTGGTACTCTTAGAAGAATGAGAGAGGAGTTTCTACAGATGAATCGTAAAAGGTTAGTTTGGATTCCCGTTTTACTATGGATCGGGATTATTTTTTATTCTTCAGCGCAGCCGTATAAGAAGCAGGATATGCGCTCAGATATTGAACAGTACGTGAACGTAGAATTTGTGAAAGAACATTTTTCATGGGTATCCATTGATTACGGCGGAGGTACACCAGTTAGTATTGCGAATAAAGGTGTTGGCGGCTTTATTGAGTTTTTCCTGCGTAAGGGAGCTCATTTTATGGTGTTCTTTATGCTTGGAGCATTGGCATACTATGCATTGTATCGTTCAGGATGCTCGAGGAAGAGATCCTTTTTATTTGCACTTCTTTTTGTCGCTGGGTATGCAACATTCGATGAAATTCATCAATGGTTTACAGGTGACCGTACACCGATGTGGCAAGATACAGTTTTAGATACGTCGGGCGGATTGACAGGTATTATAATAAGTAATTGGTTTTGGTATAGAAAAAGGAGCTAACCTTTGGGGTAGCTCCTTTTTTTCATATATCGGTGGTTATTATACACCGAGTAGTTCTTTCAATTCGTCTGTTGATAGTTCTGTCATCCAGCTGTCACTTGTGATGATAGCGCTACTTAGCGATTGTTTACGCTCTAGCATTTCATCGATTTTTTCTTCGAGTGTACCTGTTGTAATGAGTTTATGAACGTGTACAAATCGCTTTTGACCGATGCGATAAGCGCGGTCTGTCGCTTGGTTTTCCACAGCTGGATTCCACCAGCGGTCGTAGTGAATGACATGGTTTGCGGCAGTTAAATTTAGACCTGTGCCGCCAGCTTTTAATGATAGGATGAAGATGTCGTATGTTCCATTTTGGAACTGTTCAATCATTTTATCGCGTTCTATCTTCGGCACACTACCGTTTAGGAAGAGAACACGTTGACCGAATTTCTCTTCTAATATTTTTTGTAACATATTTCCCATTCCGATATATTGGGTGAAAATTAAGCAGCTTTCATTTTGATCTTTTATATTTTCAATCAGGTCCATTAATGTTTGTGTCTTCATGGAGCGCTGCACAATATCTCTCGGTGAATCTTCTTTTAAATAAAGCGCAGGATGATTACAAATTTGCTTTAGCTTACTAAGCATCATTAGAATAAAACCGCGTCTTTCAATGCCTGTTAAGTTTTCGACGTTTTGTAGCGTGTCTTGTACGAGCTGTTCATAAAGTGATGCTTGTTCAGCTGTTAGCGGGCAGTATGCTTTCTGTTCTTGTTTTTCCGGTAAGTTTAATGCAACTGTTTGATCTTGTTTCGTCCGGCGTAGTAAGAATGGTGAGATGAACCTTTGTACTTGCTGGATTTTTGCTTCGTCACGATCTTTTTCAATCGGTGTTACGAAGCGACGCTGAAACTGACCTAGGCTTCCGAGATATCCGTGATTCAAGAAATCGAAAATAGACCATAGCTCTGCTAAACGGTTTTCCATCGGCGTACCTGTTAAAGCAATTTTATGATTTGCCCGCAATTGCCGAACAGCTCTTGATTGTTTCGTTTGCGGGTTCTTTATATTCTGCGCCTCATCGAGAATGATGGCATCCCAACATTGCGCGCTTAGCTCCTCTTCATCGAGTTGTGCTAATGCATAAGAAGTTAACACAATATCTGCATCTTGAAGGAAGTCCTTAAATGAATCACCTTTTGAGCGGTTGCTTCCATAATGTAGTTGCACTCGTAAGTTTGGCGCAAAGCGTTCAAATTCTTTCTGCCAGTTTCCAAGAACAGATGTCGGTGCTATTATGAGCGCCGGGCCTGTTTGGAGGCGGTTTTCTTTTACGTATAATAGGTAAGCAATGGTTTGAATACTTTTTCCAAGACCCATATCATCTGCTAGCAATGCTCCAAATCCGAGCTCTCGTAAATATAAGAGCCACTCTACACCATGCTCTTGGTAGGGGCGAAGTGTAGCTTGCAAGGAGGAGGATATTTGAACTTTTGGAATGTCTCCAATATGCAGTAGCTTTTGAAAGAGCTCTTCGTAATAACCATCTAGCTCAATTTCAATGTCTGTAAATGGATTGTCTTCTTCTACGATTTCTGCTTCAGCAGCGTTTGATAAGTGCTGCTGCAAGACATCCTTCATTTCAAGTCCATACTTATCTGCGCGCTTCATTAGTTTTTTCACTTCTTCAACAAAGGCAGGGTCGAGTCGCATCCATTGTCCGTTTAAATTAAAGAGTCGTTTGTTTTGTTCGACCAGGTCAAAAAATTCACTCTCTGATAGGTCGATACCATCTGTGGAAACGCGCCAGTTGAAATCGACGAGAGTGTTCATGCCGAAGAAGGATTGTGTTTGATTCGCATTCTGCTTCAGTTGAACGCGTAACTTCGGTTTTGTTGCCTTTAAATTCTGCCACCAAGATGGTAGTAGAATATCAACGCCGGTTGCTAATAATTCGTTACTTGCTTCTGTTAGGAAGCTCCATGCTTCTGTTTCATAAAGCTCAGTTCGAAAGTGATCATCTTCCTTAAGCCATGGAACGAGTTTGCCGAACCCTTCCTGCGTTTCTTGAATACGCTCTTCATAGCTATGCCATCTTTTTGGTAGTGAATCGATGCTAGTATATACATAGATCCGGTGTGCTCCGCGCTTTGTCGTAATAATCGTTTCAAGCTTCCACATTTCAAAGTCATCTTGCGGCTCTTGGAGGCGAAGACCGATTGTAAAGGGAAGGTCATCCTCAATGTAACCAATTTTTCGGAGCCAATCTTCTTCATGCATCGCTGCTGTAAGCTGTTTCTTCGTAAAATCATAGTGCTCATATAGCCTTTTTGCATCCTCCCAGCCATCACTCGAGCGCGTGTCCTGAAGAATACTTTCATTAATTGCCTGAGAGAAAAGTGATGATAGCGTATCATCTTCAGTTGAAACATTGTTCACTTTCCATGATGGGCGATCGGACCAGCTCTTCATATCAGGTATAAAGCTTCCAGTCACAAAGGCATCCCATAGTTCCTTTGCATCAGGTGTAAGTGTGGTAATGGGACCATTCATTTTCAGCCTGGCAAATGAATTCATTGGCCTGTTGGCGATATATTCAAATGCCTGGACGTTCGTTAGCATAATCCCACTTCGACCTTCATATGTAGCTTCTTTCAAGAAGGTGCCATAGAAGGAAGTCGAATGCCATGTGAAGGCATGTTGTTTCCAATCTTTTATAGGTAAGAGATTGCCGATTTCATCTTCTCCCCAAAGAAACCAACCTTGATTTACGTGCTGGAGCCGAATTGTTACTTCAGTTTGTATGATCATCGATTAATTTTCCTTTCCGGAGTTCTTCCTGTAGTGCTCTTAGGCGTGAATATGAGTTGGCGATATGGATAATGAAAGTGTGCCATTCATCTGTTCGTTTGAGCCGCTTATAGAGCATGCGTAATTTCTTTAAGTAACGGACCGCCCGGCGGTATGACTTGCGATTCCGTTCTTCAATTGCTTGTACGGCTGCGAGATGATAGAGCGGAAGAGCTGCATCTGGTGCTTCTTTTTCGATTTCTTTTAGTGGTTCTTTTAATAGTTCAATGGCTTCAAATCCGTACAAAAGATGAAGTTCTGTCCATGTATAATATTGTTTTTTTGCTAGTATATAGTGCTCGTAGTTTGTGAAGCTGTATGGCAATAGCTCTTGCAAAATCATTTCAAGACCAGCTTGTTCATTTGTGTGCGTTGCATATGTTTCATACATCATAATGAACAAACGGACGATATCTTTTATAAAAATAGGGTCGGCTTTATCTTTCATTGTGTTCTTCACTTGTTTATATGTGAAAGAAAGCCAGTTTTTGGCGCGTTCCCATTGCATAGTGCTCAGTAAATCTTCGAGCCAATCGAAATAAAGACCGACAACTTGCGCTGGTTGTGTTTCGAGCAAGTCCATAGCAGAATTGTCTTCTTGTTTTAAAAAGAATAGATGAGAAGCGGCGAGTGCTTTCGATAGTGGATGCATCTTCTCGTCAATTCGTTTTTCTTCTTCGTGTATCCAAGCTATTTTTGCTAGTAGCTCTCCCCATATATGCCGGTAAATAAAGAATCTTTCCTGTGTATAGGAGTCGGTAGAGAAGAAAATATCATGCATTCGGCGAGCTGTTTCTTGCAAAATTGGTTCACTTTCAGCTGGAATCGATTCTGACTTCAAGTCACGTACAAGTGATTCAACTTTATCGACAAAGAGACGAACAACTTGAATTGGTTGGTGATAGGAATACTTTTTGTTTGTCTCAAAGTCGCTGGCTTCTTCTAATAACTTCTGAAAGCAAAAAAGTGCGCCGTGTAATTTGAACAATTCATGAATGGCAACGATGCGCGGTGCTTTTCGTTCTAATTTCATATAAAAGTCTGTAAAGATACTCATAAGAAAATACATTTGTTTATATGAGAGCCGTGCTTGTTCTTTTTTAAATGCGCCATATTCAGATTCAAAATATGCGTGCCAACTTTTAAAATCCGTTTCTTCAAATGCAGACGATTGTAATACTTGCCTTGCTGTTCGAATCGGAGGGAGTGATGGCTTCGTTTTATTTTTAAATAATGCTAATACTTCTCCCACTTGTCCGAAGCTAGAAGCAGCAGATAGTAAAACAGCAAGCATGTGCTCACATTGCGTCGGCGCAAAGCAATCACAATAACTTTCTGCGATATCACGAATCGGAATATGAACGCTATACACGTTCCCTTCAGCGTCTACGGTGCCTGATAACGTATAGCCATCAAAATCAACGTTGTAGACAAGACCGCTGCGATATAAGTGACGAGCAGTGGCAACATGTACTTGATCGGCTTCTTGCTGCGGATCAAGTCCTTGAACAAATTCATTCGCGATCATCATAATTTCATCTTTCGTAATTGAATGTTGCAGCATAATTTTCCTCCGTACAAAAGATTTCTTTCCTCTACCATTATAAACAAAAAGCTGTGAAAACAGAAAAAATGAATTTGCGAATCATATGTTGAAATGCGAAAAGACTATCTCTTNNAAGAGATAGTCTTTTCGCATGATATATCGCCAATTCTAAAAAATACGAAAAGCTTGTACATATGGATCCTGTAGAATTCTTTCTATTAATGGAAGCATTTCTTCTTGAAATGGTATATCAATTGGAAATGGTTTTTGTGATCCTGGCTTAATCCCGTATTGCACGAACTTATACTGAACCGATTGATCGTAATTGAGCACGATTAATTTATAGCGATTGTCATCATGCTCAAGTGAAAAATCAATTGTTGTCCCATCATGATGGGGCTTTGGTGTACCAATCCAATCTATTTTTGCATTCAGGTTCATATTGTAACCTCCTTATTGTTATTATAAAAAAATAAAAGCCAGCCCTCAAATAATAAGAGGACTGGCTGAATTTTTAGCAGTAATTGATTATTTTAAAATTTTCACT
>NZ_NTRO01000042.1:0-34062 GCF_002560575.1 Bacillus sp. AFS023182
AGTATGTGTAGTACATTCTCGGTGAAATCAGTGGAGAATAAAGAATCTAAACAAGAATACGATCTAAGTAAAATATACGCATACAAAGAGTTCCCTGATAAAATTTAAATAGACTAAACTAATAAGAGGATAGTATGTTCAATATAAGAGCATGCTATCCTCTTTCTCGTATATATTAGAATTATTAACATGACATTGAAAATATAGTTTAATATGTTTATAAAGTAATTTAAAATTTGTATTTTGTTTTAATGGTTTCGATTTTTGCAAATAATAATGTTGTTTAATTTTGGAAGCGAATATTAAAGTTTTACTTTGTTATTTCTTTATAGCTTACAACTAAATCTTCGTAATCATATCTAGGGTCTTTATCAACTTTACCATCTTTTGTTTTGACGACTTTTAGTCCACCAAACCATTGTGCTTCGTTGTATGTTTCCTCTCTTACCCATACATTGTGTTCTTTACCGTCTACCCTTACTACTAATGTCGGGTGTGTAAAGATAAAACTCTTCTCTACATGTCTACCTACAATTTCTGCATTTAATGGTGTACCTTCTTCTACCAGTTTACTATTCTGATACCCTTCGATAATAGGTAAAACCACAAATACAATGAATAGTAGTCCAAAGACGATTACTTTCTTCTTTGGACTCCATTTATTCTTTTCTTTCAATTCTTTCTGTTTTGCCTTTTCTTCTTCTCGTTCTTGTGCTAACTCCTGCATAGCTTCTTCGTAGATTGCTAATTCTTCTTCAATTTCAGCTTCGATTCTTGCTAGTTTCTCTAGCTGTTCATCGGTTGCTACCATTTCATATGCGTTTTCTCCAACCATACGCAATTCAATGCCGGTTTCTCTTACTTCTTTTAATTCTTTTTCTGTACAATCAAACTCTCTAAGGACTTCCCCTCGTTTATCTACTAGATTAACGTGAATGTTTTTCTCCTGTTTCTTTCTAAACATTTAAACTACCCCTTTATTTGTTTCCTATCATAGATAATAATACCATTTTTGAAAACATCTATTTTATTTTTGAAATGACTTTATTATTTTTTAACAACTTTATTATTTGTGAACACATAACATATTTTATATGACTAATATGTTATGTCCCTTTATTTATCTATCTTTTTTCAATTTAAGTCTTGATAACATTATTAGCGGTCGTTGCGATAATTGCGGCAATACCTCATTCAAGAGTTCCGTTAAAGATTTCATCTTTTTAAGAGAATGTCGTCAATGCGGTATGAAGAAAATCATATAGTCCTATCCGGGGCTTTTTTCTTTATAAAATAAAAAGAACCCAAATGGATGCTATAGTTTAATTAATCAACTTTAAATGAATACTTTTTTCGAGTAATACGTTTTTGTTTGTTTACTTTTTGTTATTGTATGAGAAATTATTTTCCTTTCCGTTACATTCGTTTAGATATAAATTATCTTTTGCTAATTTAGTTATTCTCCTTTGGGTTGTCTTCTAGCAATTCTAGTAATTCAATGTTTATTTCGTTGCGTTTTTCTTCATCTTTTATATATGGTAAGAGTTCAAATATACATATGTTTGTCATTTTATCGTTAATGTATTCTGGTTTTTCATGTCCTCTTAAATAGATAAAGACTAACTTTTCGCAATGGTCTTTGTATTTGTTATGTGTGTTTGATGTAAACCATGTCCAATAGGATAATTTTGAATCTATCCATAATTCTTGATTAGGTGATGACTTAAATAAGTTGTGTAAGTTATTGTCCATATTGGTTATTTTAAAGTCTGGTATAATCCAAAAATCATCACTTATATATGTTCTTTCTTGTGTTATATAGGTAACTGATAAACAATCAAAAACTTTTTCTATAATCTTTTCTAGTATCAGACCTTTGCTTCTTTCAAGTGGGTTGTCCATAATGATTGATGTATAATCTATACCAAATTCATTTAAAGCGTTATAGTATGAACCAAAATAATTCACACAAGATTTATATACTTAACTATGATTGTTAATTAAATACATAGGCGTTAAACTGATTCCTTCATTATGAAGGTCTAATAATTTATTTTTCACTTTTTCTTTAGACCATACTTTTCTTTTTGTAATATTGTAGTAGTCAATTCCAGCCTGTTTAACCCCTTCTTCATAAGAATTAAAATACCATTTACATGCGTGATCTAATTTATTGTATTTTTCGGAAACGTATTTGGAGGTTAAATCTTCACCTTTATCGTGTAGTGATTTAATTTCATTTAAAATTTTTTCTTTTGACCATGTTTTTGTTTTTCTAATATCATCATAGTTTAAATTTATTGACTCGATAGCAATTTTATAAGAACCAAAAACGCGCTGGCAACTTGCATGCAAATTTCTATATTTTTGTTGCATGTTTTGAGATGATATATCTTCACCCTTTTCATATAGATTTCTTAACTCGTTTTGTATGTCTAGGGGAGTGAGTTTTTTAACTTGTGATATATCGTTATAATTAATACCCAAATGTTCAATTGTATTTTTATATGAACCATCATATAAAACTGTGCAACGTTTAATGAAGAAACTTGTGGACCTGGACATGATCAAGCAGATAGCTATGAAACGAAAAAAAGATATGCTTCAAACTGCTAATGCAATTATTGTTCACCCTATTGTGGAAGAAGTGTCCGACAAGAAATCTGCTAAAAGTCCTACAAAGTGTCCGACCATTAAAACAACACCTGTTTCCTTAAAACAAAATATAAAAGATATAAACAAACGTAATAGTAATGAGAATAGCAATACCACTGAAGAGAATATTAAACAAGCTGATTTTGTTGCTCACTGGGTACCAGAACGTTTTGTTTCTTTAGTTAGCTCTTTTTATTCTGAATCAAAAATAATTCAAGAACTGTGGAAGGTCGTAAGACAGTGCAATAAAGTTACAAACTTCTCTACAGGTAATAAAGCATTTACTAAAGACCAGGAGCTTACTATTGGCTTAAAAGCTATCAAAGAGTTTGTTATGAAAATTAAATCTGGAACAAAAATGAAGAATGGTAAATTCGCTTATTTCAACAGGATTGTAAATAACTTAATGGACAAGTATTACTTTGATCGGGATTTTATTGGGAGCATAAAAAAACAAAATGCTAAACATTTGGAATTCAAAAAGTAAGGGGGAAATTCATATTATTTATTTGATTTATATTATGGTACAATATGTTAATTAATTACAATACTTTCTAAAAGGGGAATGCATAATGAAAGAAACGAAACTCGTATCATTAGCAATACTGATTCTATTATTAGTAGGTTGTAGTACAGAAAAACAAGAAATGAAACCGAATTCTATGAATGTATCTGATTTAAAGATAGAAAAAACTTCTACTACTAAAGGTGACTACGATGACGATTCTAGAGTACAAATATCTAGAGACGGTAAGGAGTTATTAGGTGAGTGGGGTAGTTACGTTGGTGACAAGTTCTTTGTGGGTTTAGACTTTAAAAGTGATGGTACATATGGTGCTTATGATAATAGTGGTAAAACTTCAAAAGAAGAAAACAACATGAAGGGTAAATGGAAGTACGATTATGACAATAAGCAAATCATCTTTACCATTGAAGAGACGGCTGGTGATGACAGACCAATAACTGATTATAGACCAGAAGTAAAATATAAAGTTGACTTCTTTAGAGCAGGACAGTTAAAGATAATAGATGAAACAGGTAGTCCATTAAACGTAGAAAGAAAATCTAAATAATCAATATCAAAGGGGTATATGTTGATGAGAGCAAAGAAACTAATAACGTTAGCACTACCAATCATGTTATTAGGTGGTTGTGCAACAGACAAAGCAGAGAAGAAAGACTACAAAATGCAAATGGCTTATCAGATGAAAGACATTTCAGAAGAGTCAAAAGTTATTAATGACATCTTAACAAGTCAGAAACCAGTAGAAGAAAAAGCAAAAGAGTTTAAAGAGAAGTCGAAACCTCTTTTAGAAACAGCAGAGAAAGTTAAGAAGTTGGAACCAGGTGAAAAGTATAAAGACGTACAATCTCTTCTAAATGAATCTATGGATTTAATAAAAGAGTCTGTAAGTCAAACTCAAGACGGTTTAGATAAACAAGACCGAATTCTTCTCAATCAAGGGTTACAGACTATGTCTAACTCATCTAAACGTATAGTTGAAGCACATAAGAAATTAAAGGAAATGGGTGAAGCAAATTAAGTAGAAAGGGGTATATAACAATGAAACACAAATTATTAGCAGTAGCAGTACCAATCATGTTAGTAGCAGGGGGGAGGTTGTTCTAAAGACAATGCAGAAAAAAAGAAGACTGATAGTTTACAAGTAGCAGTAGATTATAAAACTTCTATACTTGACTTAAGTAAAGCGTTAGAAAGCAAATTATCTACAGAAGAATTAAAAGAGTTACTTATGAATACTAAAGTTTAATACATAGTAAAAAAGTGCACCTCCACTTGTTAAGTGTGTCTAACAATTGGGGTGCACATCAAATTAAGAGCCGGCACTTTTTTATCGAATTCATCTAATATAAGACTCGTCGAAATAAATCCAACCTTTATCTTTAATGTAAATCCAATCTTTATTTTCTCTTAGTTCAACTTCCCATTGTCCAATGCAAATACGACTCCTAACACCACTGTCGGCAATGGAATAGTGGAAGCATTCTAATTCGTCTTTATTGTTCCAGATTACACCTTTAGTTTTACCATCTTTTTCGATTACGAATAAAATATTACTAAGATATTCGAATGATAAAATTTTATTACCTGATTTTATGGATATCTATTAAATTCTGTATTTGTTAGTGAAGGATTTGCCAATAAAAAAGGAGATTTTAAAATGATAATAAATGATGTGGTTTTTGGAGAGCTTGAATATAATTATGGGTGGTCTAAGGATACTACAATTAATTTTTTTGGAAATGAAGTCGAAATAGCATTGATGGTCGATGGTGATGAGGATGGTAAATTTGATGAAGAGCAATATACAGCATATACCTCACTGATGCAAAATTGGGAACACTTACAAAAAAGTTTTTTGCAACCAATATTAGACTATTACAAACAAACACGACATGAACTAGGTTATGATATTGAAGTAAATGAGAATTATCCATTAGTTGAAACAACTGATCAAATACTAGAAATGATAAGTTTAGATGGAATTGTTGTTTCATATGCGGATATTTTTGAAGGTCGAGATATCGGAATTACATTTAATTGTACATGGGACACAGAAAATGGACTAGGGCTTCGTCTATTAAATGAAAAAGTGACGGAAGTGGGTTACCAAGATGTTGCAATTTGAATATGGAATTTGTTAATAGGGACTAATAGAGAAAGACTAATGAATTATGAACACTGGGGAACAATCTACATATAGCTTAGAGATTCTTTTCAAATATAAACCTGAAGAAAAAGAAGGTACCTATATAAATTGAGCAAGAATCTAAGAGATGTTTTTAAAGGTAACTGACAAACATGTTTAATAAATTTACAAGGTTTATTCCAACTTGAATGATGAGGAGGAACGAGCCTTTTTTTATGGCAAAAAACAAAGGAGGAAAAGGAAAATTTGACTGACGGCTGAAACTGATGGGGATTTGAAATAAAGTTTAATCGCTTATAAGAAAGATTAACCGTTTATAAAAAAGTTGCACTGTTGAACCCACTGGATTTAGTATTTATACTACGCCCTCCGCTATGCTTCGGTTGTGGCATAATAAGAGGGCGTTAATTATGAATAACAAAATTTAATCAGGTAGGTGTGAATAGTGGTAGATAAAGTGGATGATTTTTGCTTTTCTGAAGAATATGACTGTTGGGATGGATCTATAAACGTAAATTGTTCCGTTTCGTTTTTTGGACAAGAAAAAATTGAGGTAGGGGGGTATTTAGAAAGTAATCAACCTTTAACAAAAGAAGCTTATAATACGCTATGTTATTTAAAGGAACACTTTGATATTGTTTATGAAAATATACTAAAGGGTCTATTTGAATTGCAATTGAAAGGTTTCATGAGTTACGAAATATATAATAAAAATGACGATTCCTTTAGTCCCATTACTTTTAATAGTATGGAAGAAATCCATCCTTATTTGGGAACTCCTACATTTGAGATTTTACCTAACTATACGAAGGACAACTATGCTTACTTTGCAATTTCATTTCATGATGAAGGTTGCTTGCTATCTATTGAACATGGTCTTATAGCTTTATTTTTTAAAAATGAGATGATTCATTTTGAGCCTTCTGATTCATATTTTGTGCTTGAGATGCTTATGGATTACGAGGAAGATTGTACAAAGTGGCAAAAAGATTTTTGGTTAGTGTGTCATGAACTAGCTAGGAACAACTTACTTGAAGATAAAAAATTGTTTAGAGATAAGTGGTTGAAGGGTAAATAATCCTTTTCGCTCTATTTCATTTCAGCACTCTAGGTTTCTCCTTTTTCAATAAATTTTATAAGTTCGTTTCCCATTTGATCATGAACTTTAAATTCCTCAGCGAATAAATTATTCGGTGTAGCATTTAGTATTTCTAGGAATTTTCTATGCTCCGCTTAATGAGTTGTATGGATGGTACGGGGAAATAGTTTATCAGGAGAGACGATACTAGATGTTTTATTTTTTAAAGGAGGGTTTTAAGGTGCATTGTATGTCCTTAATAGTTAGACCAGATAAGAATATTGTTAAGTACATTACTTCTTTAAGAAAATTTAGTCATAAATCAATTAGTGAGCTAAAAAGAAATATAGAAGATGAAACGCCCGTTTTAAAGTTTAGTTATTATGATACAGAAGAATTGATTAAACTTAAAAATGTTGTTGTTAAATTGAACGCATTGGGTGCAGAAGTAAGAATTCTTGAGGAAGGAGATAGACAGATCTCACTTGAACTGTTGAGCAATTTAATTGAAACGTATAGAGAAATAGCGAGAGAAAGAGAAGAACTAGATGATAGGATATTAGAAGACACTGAATAGAAAATCTTTGATAACAAATGAATAAAGATACTTAATAATTTTGTGAAATATATCCTTTGTAAAGGACATTAAAAAAGTTAGGCCATTTTAAAAAGATGATTTTTTGTATTGTGGCATTCCCCCTGTAGTAGACAGCTGAAAGAAAGTTACTGTACTGTTTATTGTGGAGGGGATTTTTTTGGGGGGAAAAGAAGATCTTTTTCGATTGACTTTAAAATGAAGGCTATTGATTTCGTAGAACATTATAATTTGTCATTTTATGTGTCTTATGTTTTTCAATAATAGCTGATTTCGTTAATTTTTTTAAAGGGGGAGTTTATATGGATAGTAGATCTGAGATCAAGAGATTATATAATTGTAGATTTTTAAAAAATCAATCAGAATGTGAAGAGTTTGACGATGCATTAGCAAGCTTAGCAGATTGTGATGATGAAAAGTTTATTAAAGATCTGTGTATGATATTTGATGATGAGACACAAGAGGAAGAAGTTATGTTTGGCCTAGTTCACTTAATTGAAAGTTTTGAAATGGAAAAATATCTAACAGAGATGCCTAAAGCACTGCCAAAAATGATTGGGAATGCAAAAGAATGGGCCATGCTATTAAATAAAAGAATTTTAAATAATGACTTATATAGAATGGAGTATGCTAAAACCCTTGTAGGAATGAATAATGATATAAAATCAACGGCAATCGATTTGCTCGATGAAATTATTTCTGACAATCCTAAAAGATTTGAGAGCGTCGCTAATGAAATTCTTAGTAAATTAAAAGAGGCTGATAGAAATTCTTTCATATAGAATAAAAACTGATTTGATAAATTAGTGTCATTTCGGTTTTTTGTTGTCTTTTTTGACACGCGATATCCGTATCAAACGTGTTTGTACCACCACTGAAGAAATCAACTTTAAAATGGTATGAAACGACTCAATACCATCATTGCGAGCATTATAAGATGAAAGATAGCGCAGCAGGTGTAACTGGATGAAGTAGAAAGTGAGGGAGATAGAATGTATATAAGTAAATTAAAAAATATAATTAAACCCAATAATTAAACCCAATAATGATTTATTAGATACATACATTAAAGAAAAATGGGATGAGATTGAATTCATATTAGGAATCAAGCTACCAACAGATTATAAAAAAATTATAAATACATCTGGAGTTGGAAGTATAGGTGAATTTTTATTGGTTCTAAATCCATTTACCCAAAATATGAATTTAAATCTAATTGAAAAAGGTAAAGAAATTAGAGAAGCATATATTGTATCAAAGAATGCGTTTCCAGAAGATTTTGCGCATGATGTTTTTCCAACTGAGGGTGGATTATTGCCATGTGCAATAACAGATAATGGGGACGAAATTTACTGGTTAACATCTAATATAGGTGATGAATGGCATATAGTTGTATATGAATCAGGGTCAGCAAGCTATTATGAATATTATATGGGTTTAGCTGAGTTTCTATATAAAATTCTAACAAAGGAAGTAGAATGTTTCGCTTTCCCAGATGATTTTCCAGGAGATGAGTGTGAGTTCACAGTATAAATTATTTAGGCGGTATTAGATGGGGAATTTAGAATGGAAGTATGCGGATGATCCGATTACTGAAGAAATTGTTGGGAAAATAGGTCAAGCAATGGGGATTAAATTTCCGAAAGATTATATCGAGTGTGTAAAGGTGAATCATGGGGCTAATGTAGTACCGTATTGTTTTGATGTTGAAGGAATAGAAAGAGTCTTTGGTTCATTACTTTCGTTTAATGAGGGAAGTAGTGATTACATCGTAACAGATTATGATAACTATCGTGCTACTTTACCTAATGGTGTAATTCCTTTTGGCATTGATCCAGCGGGGAATTTAATATGTTTTGATTATAAAAATCATAACGAAAATCTCATTGTTATCTTTTGGGAGCATGAAGGTGTGGTGTATGGGAAAAAGAAGAACTGATGGAAAGTGAAGGGATTACAGTAGAAGAAGCAGAGGAAGTAGCAAGAGGAAATGTATTTTATGTGGCAAGTACTTTCACTGAGTTTTTAAAAAAATTGTATGATTCATGATAGTTAAAATAAAAGATGACAGATACTTATGATCGTTTTCATTTGTCAAAAATAAATATGTAAGTGTTTCTACAATTGTTAAGGGATGTGTGTGAATGGAAGAGTTTTATCACTCTAAAAAGAAGAAAATACGAGGGTGGAAACGACATAAGAGAAAGATAGAAAGATGGAAGAAAAATGTAATCGACATAGATATGCATTACATTCGTGAGCATCAAAGAGATTATGCAAAGTTGTGGATTCATCCCTTTTATTCTTTAGTCCGTAGAAATCCTCCTAATTGGTATAACCGTTTATTATTAAATGAAATGATAGATGTATATCTAAACTGGTATGAAAAAATGACAATGGAAGATGAAAAATTTTACCTGAAAATTTGGTTATATGAACCAGATTTTATAAGTTCTCAAATTGTCGTTTCTTACAAAGATTGTATAAATACTTACAATGATACCTTTGACAAAAACCTTACTGTAAAGAAATTTCCATTTCATAAGTATGAATCATTAAAGGATAAATTAGCTTTGTTTGATTGGGAAGCTCACATTGATACCGAAATGTATTGGGATGAGGAACTAAAAAAAGATATAGTAACAGGGTTTAGAACAAAAGACGAGGTAAATGAAATAATAAATAAGGCCTATAAAATCCAGAAGATTAAGCTCAGTGATGGAGATGACGTTCTTTATAAGGTTAATGTTGGGGAAGTTTGGTTGGTAACACTAAAAAAAGGGGTTTTATAAATCGTTGGAAAATCAAATGGGAAGAAGCTTTAGGAGGGAATGAAAGTGAATGTTTTGCCTGATAAATTAGACCAAGTTCTTGGAGAATACATTTATAAACGTGAAGATAAGAAAAATGTGAAAGAGGCCTTAAGTAGCTTAGGTGTAGAAGTATCTGATACATTCAGTGAATTTTATGATCGGTATACTGGCCCTTTTTGGGAAGAGCACGTTCCCTACGAGTTGTTAGATATTGTAGATGAGGAGAACAATATTCAATTACTTATTTTGATATTTGTTTCATTAACAAACGAATTATTACTATGATAAATTATTAGTAGTATGAATAAGCAAAGCGAAAATTCCTGTATTNNAATACAGGAATTTTCGCTTTTTGTATGTTTTTCTTTCTGCCACCTCCGTGATTTGGTTCTGAACTTAATTTTCATTAATTGGTCTAACTTTTTCCATCCAGTTAGCTACTTCTATTGCAGAGACATCGTTTTCATTCTCAAGATTATTAATAATTGATTTGTAGTCATCATTATTTCGGTTTTGACTTAACTTAAAGGAAGCTTCAATTTTTACTTTGAAACCTACAATCCCTTTCATCTCTTGTTTTAAAAATTGTGAATCTAAAGTATCCCATAATACTGCGTTATCCCTACCTTGTTCATATTTCTTTAGCATTTTTGTTAACATAATCTCTAATTCTTCGCCTTCTACGAGCTGAGCTGTACCATATACATGGACTGATACATAATTCCATGTGGGTACATTTTCTTGCGCATACCAGGAAGAAGACACATAAGCATGTGGCCCTAGAAATGTAACTAATACTTGAGGATTTTCTTTTAACAATTTCCAGTGAGGATTGGCATAAGCAAAATGCCCAGATAAATAAGTATGTCCCTGTTCATTATATACATCCAGCGGAAGGTGTGTTGCAATTGGAAAGTCTTTCGTACTAGATAGTAAGGTTCCAAATGAATGGTTTTTGATAAATTCTAAAATAAGCTCTGAATCTTGCATTTCAAAATATTTAGGTGTATACATAAAAATCCTCCTTAAAGTGTGAAAATTTATAATGATTTATAAAATATAACATAGGTTATTCGGAAAATATTGTATATTATTTACTGGTGTTCTTTTTCGCAATGAAATCAGTGATGTGTTGAAACGATGGGAGTAAGAATTTTAGCAGAAAGGAGAATAATAGATGAGTCAAATTGCGATTAAGATAATAATGTCAGGCTGATCATGCTTCCATTTGAACAAATTTTATTTTTCTATACTGATTACACACCTCTATAGAGTAATAGTATCAGTATGTCCAAAATTTATAGATTACTTGCAATTGACTTGAAGTTTTCCAAATAATAAGTTACATTTTTAAAGTTCAAGACACTATATGACAGTACAAAAAGGGGAGAAACATTGTTATTATGTCAAAAATGAGATGGAAGAGCCGTGTATGTTATTTTGTTATTTTTATACTGCTTGGAGCAGCAATAACAATCAAACCAGTTATCTCTAAAGCAGAGGAATCTGATGTTAATATTACATTATTAGGTACTGCGGATATTCATGGTAGGTTTATGCCTTGGGATTATGCACTTGATGGTGCTAATATGAGTGGAAGTTTAACGCAGCTTTATACGGTTATAAAGAAGGTACGTCAAGAAAATCCAAATACCATATTATTAGATGCCGGAGATACAATTCAAGGGAACTCAGTAGAATTATTCAATGATAAGCCACAGTCTCCGATGATGGTAGCAATGAACGAAATGGGATATGATGCTTGGGCATTTGGGAATCATGAATTCAATTTTGGATTAGATACATTGAAAAAAGTTAGTGAGCAATATAAAGGAAAGACATTAGCAGGAAATATTTACAAGGAGAATGGAGAGCGTTTTCTTCCTGCATATACGATAGTTGAAAAAGGTGGCATCAAAGTTGGGGTTATTGGCATGAATACACCAATGATTAGTGATTTTGAAAAAGGAACAGATCATTTGGCTGGTTTAGTGATGAAAAATCCAGTAGAAGAGACAAAAAGGGTAATTAAAGAATTAGAAGGTAAAGTAGATGTAATGGTAGGAGTTATGCATATGGGACTAGAAAATGAGAATGGCATCTCTGGTACTGGGGTTCAAGATATTGCAAATGCCTGTCCAGAACTAAGCGCTATTTTTGCAGCTCATATGCATAAACTTGTTAAAAAAGAAGTTGTAAATGGTGTTATTATTACAGAACCAGATAAATATGGTACGCATATCTCACGTATTGACCTTACTTTTACAAAGCAAGATGGGAAGCTGGTTTTAAAAGATAAAACAGCTACCACTTTACCTGTAAAAAATGCTGATGGAACAACGGTATTATCCGATCCTGCACTTGAAGAAACATTAACACCTTTTCACGAGTATGCGAGAGGAGATGCAAATGTTGTAGTCGCTCAATTAAAGGGGAGAAATCTTGTTCCTGAAAATGAAATAAAGGGTATTCCAAGTGTGCAAATTCAAGAGACACCTTTATCAGATTTTTTTCATGAGGTTATGCTTTATTACAGCAAAGCAGATGTAGTAGCCCATCAAATTGATAACGATTATGCTCGTTTAGATGTAGGTCCTATTAAGAAGAAAGATATTGCGTATAATTACCAATATGCCTTGGGAGAAATTACAGTATATAAGATAACTGGAAAAGATTTAAAAGATTATATGGAGTGGGCGGCGGGGTATTTTAACACATCCCGTGCCGGAGATGTAACAGTTAGCTTTGATAAAACACGCCGTGCGTCTAAATACAGTACGAACGACTTCTTCGGAGGCGTGAAATACGAAATTGACTTAACCAAACCATATGGAAGCCGAATTACAAATTTACGATCTATTCGTACAAATAAACCAATCAAAATGAGCGATGTTATGACTCTGGGAATGAATGCATATAGAATGGAGGCTCTTCAAGCGAAAGGAGGGGCTTTAGAGGGACGTAAGTTTGAACAGATTTGGTCATCTAAACAAGAGAATGCCTTTGGCGAAACAGGTGGAACCATTCGTAATCTTGCTATTACATATTTAAAAGAGGTAAAGAATGGTGTATACACGCCAAAAGTTATGCATAATTGGAAAATTACCGGTGTAGACACACATTCTTCAGAGCATAAGGCTGTAGTGAATCTCGTAAATAAAGGGATTTTAGAAATTCCAAAAACAGAAGATGGAAAATATACAAATATAGCATCTATAAATACTAAAGATTCAATTACAAAAGAAGAGATTGTAGCACTCTCTCAAAAGGCTCATATTAATCCAGATCAGTTTAAACATGTAAAAACAAAAGGTGAATTTTATAAAAAACTAAATAGGGTTATTGAAAATATAGGGGAAATCTAATACTTAGATTGTTTTAGGGAAAGGGAAGAAGTAATAATTGATTTTGAAAGTACATTCCCTATTACATTTTAAGGAAGAATCGACTGGCCCAGTATTCAAAAGTACGGCTATATAAGGTAAGTAAACCAAAATCTTGTTTATATGAATGTTTTGATTTGCATTCTAATAGGGATGTTACAGTTGTAAGTTTTGGTGCTGAGCAAAGGGGTATACGCCATTGAAGTACCATCGATTAATTAATATCTATGCGGGAATCAACAAAGCTAAAGGTGTTTTCATATAAGTAAATAAAAAGCACTTGATTGTCTTTTATAGGTAACAAGTGTTTTTTATTTTAAGATTGCAATAAGGGATTAAGCCATAATATTTTTGGATGGAGGGAGATTTAGTGAAATACTGGGGATACAACGAATTATTTGAAGCGATCAAAGAGGACTATAATGATTTTTTTAGTTTAAATAGAGGATATAGAGATGCAATAGCAAGACTAGTCGATGAATACTGGAATTTAGGTGAGATAGAAGATGTTGTGAGGGATACTGCTATAGGAGAGATTTTAATTACTCATGACAAAGTTTTCGTTGGTACTGTTGAAAGGATAACAAGGTGTTTAATTATGTTTAACTCGTTAGATGCGGAAGAGGAGTTAACTAAAGAGGAAATCGCGGATTTATCTAATAGAATAAAAAAAGTATTGGAAGGTCTAAAAAAAGTAGAAATTGATTATAATCCATATGCTGGATAGTTTGGAGAAACGGCTTCTCAAAAGTAGAAATACAGTATAGGATTTGGGATAAAAATAATCACATTGTTGAAGAAAAAAGAGCTAACTATTAGATTTGGACTATGTGAAAAATTATGAAAAAACACGATATAAATGAGTTAGAGAAACTGCAAAAACAATTATCAAGTAACATTTCTTTAAAAAATATATTTGAACTAGAAGATATAAAATTAGTAGCGGGAATAGATATTGCTTATTGGTCTAATGAGGGAATTGACTATGGAGTCTGCTGTATTGTTGTGTTCGATTATCTTACAAAGGCAATTATTGAAGAAGTTCATCATATAGATAAAATTGAGTTTCCTTATATTTCTGGTTATCTAGCATTTAGAGAATTACCATTAGTGCTTGATACAGTTAAAAAATTAAAAAGTTTTCCAGACTTATATATGTTTGATGGAAATGGTTATTTACATAATCGTCATATGGGGATTGCAACGCATGCATCTTTCTATTTAAAAAAGCCAACTATTGGAGTAGCCAAAACGTACTTAAAAATAAATAATGTTGATTTTACCGAACCTGAAAACGAAGTAGGTTCATATACTGAGATCGTTGTAAATGAAGAAGTTTATGGAAGAACGCTAAGAACTAGAGAAAATGTAAAACCAATTTTTGTTTCTTGTGGTAATTGGATCGATTTAGATACTGCTACCCATGTTGTTTTGCATTTTGTAGAAAATAATAGTCGTTTACCTATTACAACAAGATACGCAGATTTAGCTACTCATGAAGCGAGGAGAGAGGAACTTTCAAAGATAGAAAAGTAAATATAGTTTCAAAATCTAATAAAGAAAGACACTTCTTTAGATGAATATATATTATGATAATGATTGAGCAAATGTTTCAAATAAGAAACATTTGCTCTTTTTTGATGCAAAGAAATTGAAGGTAAGCACCAAACGCTAAGTACTCAAGTGAATGATGATACTTGTAAAGGGGTATGATGTACAGGGACTTCGAGGAACTTAATTGATTCACTATCATATTAGTAGTAGAAAACTAGCAGTTGGAATACCCAAGCCTCGACATCCTGACTCGAAAGTCCTTTAAGATAAGAATCTGTTGATTTTTCATATAACTTATTTTTAAGCCGTTGTAAACCAATAAAACAGCAAAATAACTTTCTTCCGTTTCCATAACAAAAAATTCATCATTCCATTCTGGTTCATAAGCATAAGCACTTCTGATTCCTTCAATAGGGAACTCGATAGGTTTAATAAGAGGAGCATATCTGTTTCTTAATTCTGTGAATTCTTCTTGGGATATTGCTTTCAGTTCTTCTTGTTCGGCTCTAAATTTTTTTTCAAATTCCCACATAGGCATATCTTCAACGTGTTTTCCTTTATACCAAAACCAATGCATATTTCTTCGTTCAATGAATTGGCAACTTGCTGCAAAATCTTCCAAGGTTTTAATCGCGTCGTAACTTCTTTTTCTTTTACTATGTTCAAAAATATATATTGTCTCTTCACCGCATTCTGATAATTCATCATCTTCTATCACAAAATATTTCACATCTAACATCTCCTAACTTCTTGTCTTGGGAATAATTAATATCTTTTGAAAGAAAAATAATAGATACCATATTGAACAAGGATGGATACATTTTTGTTTTATTGGTGTTTTATGTAAAATTTGTATATCTGCTAGTTAGTCTAGCACATTATTTTCATATAATCTAATCCACTTAAATTGTGAAATACAGAAACTTTAAGATTGATAGATAAAAAAGATAAAATTTTTCAAAAGTACTAATAATTGCCAAATACTTAATTAACGAGTATAATGAAGTTAATAAGTAGCAAAAAGAAAAGGGCAGTGTAGGAAAGAATTTCTTCGCCTGTCACGCGGTAGGTCGCAGGTTCGAATCCTTGCCTTCTCTGATGTTTTCTAAACATCAGGGAAGTAGCTCAGTTTGGTAGAGCAACATATTGAGTCTTTCCGCCTATCTCCCTTTTTAATACTTCATATTTAATAGATTTGGGCAGTGTAGAGAAGGATTTCTTCGCCTGATAAGCCGTAGGTCGTGGGTTCGACGCCCACCTTCCCAAATTTGGGAGGTAGCTCAGTGGTAGAGCGACGTAATGAGCCTTTTCGCTTATCTCCCAAATCTTTAAACATTATATATAACAGGAACAGTGTAGATAGCTCATACTTCGTTTACTAATATTAAATGTTATAAATTCGATCCTAATCGATGCGGGGAGGTCCGCACCGAGTTCGTACTTTTCTTTGATTCATAACACTAAGGTAGGAGTTACTTCGTCATATAGGGATTGTGTTTGTGGGATTCGATTCCTGTTTTGAATATTTCTTAAGTGTTAGGAATGAGTGAAAAGAGCAACGTATATACGTTGCCTTTTTTATTTGTATTTCAACCAGTCGTGTCAAAAAAACATCTGGGGGTAGATAATAATGTCAAAGTTTAATCATTTTTCTCAAGGAAGCCGTCAAACGTATACAAAAGAGGGCGGAACAGCTTATAAAATGTATGATAAAGATAAATTAGTAACGATGGTATTAACATCTTTTTTTAATGAACCTAAATTTTATGGAGACAACAGTGAAGAATTAGTTACTATTGCAAAACAAATCATGGATAGAGACCCTAGATTTGTTGCGAGTTTAGCAGTCTATGCACGTGAAGTGTTTTATATGCGCTCTGTTACACATGTATTAGCAGTGGAACTCGCAAACCACCCTGAAGGTCGTAAATATGCTCGTCAAACAATTTCTCGTATTGCACAGCGTCCTGATGATGTAACAGAAATGATGGCATATCAATTAGGGGTATATGGTCGGGAAAATCCAATCCCAAACTCTTTGAAAAAAGGGTTAGCAGATGCTTTTTCTACATTTGATGAATATCAATTAGCAAAATACAACCGCACAGGGAAAGACGTTACATTGAAAGATGTATTCCGTTTAGTTAGCCCATCTGCAAAAAAAGGAACAGAACGTTACGAACTTTATAAACGTTTATTAGAAAATACACTACAAGTACCATTCACATGGGAAACACAGCTTTCTCAAAAGGGAAACAAAAAAGAAGTATGGGAAGAATTAATTGATAGCGGTAAAGTGGGGTATATGGCCTTACTTCGTAACCTTCGCAATATCGTAAATTCAGGTGCATCAAATATTGATACAGTATATAACATTCTTCGCGATCCTGAGCGAGTAAAAAAATCAAAACAATTACCATTTCGTTTTTTTTCAGCCTATCGTGTTGTACAAGAAAAATTACCACAAGTAGGAAGCGAATTATTAGATGTATTGAATGACGCCATTGAAGCATCTGTTACAAACATGCCGAGATTATCAGGAACAACATTCATGACAGCAGATATCTCAGGCTCTATGACATGTTATCCTGTTTCGAAAGATGGGACTGTTAAATGTGCAGATATTGCTACACTCATGATGGCAATGGCACACTCCTTCTGTGATAATTCGATTACATCTGTATTCGCAACTGATTTCAAAGCGATAAATGTTTCTACCCGTTCTGGTATTTTAGAGAACATGAACACATTTTTATCAGAAGTTAATAAACATGGATATGGAACAAACTTACATCTTTCTATCAAATATCTATTAGATAACAAAATCAAAGTTGACCGTATTCTTGTCTTCTCTGATGAGCAAGTGTATGGAGATAGGTATGGAGGCAATTCTTCACAAATTCTTCTTGAAACATATCGTCATGAAATGAATCCTGATGTTTGGGTTCACTCTTTCAATTTGAATAGTTACGGTAACCAACAATTCGTAGGAGAGAAAACAAATTTAATCGGTGGCTGGAGTGAAAAATGTTTGGACTTCATTCATTATGCAGAAGAAGGAACAGGTTCCCTTATTTCAGCTATCGAAAATTATCAATAATTTTTGTTACATTCCTTTCGTTTAGAAGACGGAATAATTGGAATAGTGGCAGGTCCAGTTAACGATGATGCAATAAAAAGAAATTCATAATCTTTATCTTAAGGAACCGATGAGTTTCTAAATTAAAGCAGGTTTACCTGGAGCTACTTCTCTATTTTTATGATTTGAGCCGTTAGCTAATCTTGGTGAGGATAGATCAACTACAAAAGTAACTGGATAGTAACAAACAATGAATGGCCTACTGATAAGATGAAACTAGTTTATGAAATTCTATTAAAACATGCTGTCAATTCCAGTATTAAGGAGGTTGAATATGAAAAAAAATAACAGTGAGTATGGTGGTTTTGTCGTTTCAAAAAATATTCTTGCTGGAAAACCAGTTAGATATTCATTTAGAGAAAAAGGTTCTATCCCGCAATTAAATGGCTGGAATTTGTATTCTATAGATGATACCGATGAATATGTGAATCATGCGGAAAATTTTATCATCTTAAATGCGGAATCTATTTTTAAAATTGCTCCTGTAATGTTTGAGATTTTTGCAGCTCCTTATGGAACGGATCTATGCTGGTTATATGAAGAAGGAGTTCATATAGGATTTTATGATTTAGTCGCTGATAAAGAAGTGACAATTAATGAAGTTATCAAACAAAATTAATTTTTTCATGCAGTACTATTTTAGAAGTTCTTCAGCAGATGACAATAAAAGAAGCCCCTTATAAGCCCCTAATAAACCCCTGCCAAGTAATAAATCATTAAATAAACAAAAGAAAAAACAACTACAAGAACTACTACAAAAAAATAAAAAAGTAACATTCTAGTACTAGTAAAAATTATAAAATAAATTCACCAAATTCCTGCCTGCAATCCTATATATAGAAGGAGTACCAATTCTATATTTACCATTAAAGGATGGGAGGAAGAAATATGGGAGTATACCGGAGTGTACAGGTGAATTTTTGGCAAGATGAGTTTGTGCTGGATTTAACGCCAGAGGAGCGCTATTTTTATATGTATTTGCTGACATGTTCGAAAACGAGACAATGCGGAATTTACCCACTGCCACTCCGTTTGGTAGAGATGGAAACGGGGTATAATCGTGAAACGGTTGAGAAGTTGTTGCAGCGGTTTATTGCGTATGGAAAGATCTTATTTGATGCGAAAACGAAGGAATTATATATTTTGAACTGGTTACGTTATAACCCAATTACGAATACAAACATAGAAAAGTGTGTGTTACGTGAGTTAAAGACTGTGAAAAATAAAGAGCTTGTACATATGTTTCTTCAAAGATGCCTCGAGGAAGAGTTGAATATTCCGTTATTGCTAGAGCATTTCGGAATGCCTGTTGAAGCATCTGATATGATTCCGCAAGAAGTTGTTCAAGAATGTGCAGTGAATGAGGTAGAAGAAGAAATAGAAATAGAAGAAGTGAATCCAGGTAGTAGTGTATACACATTTTATGAACAAAATTTCGGTAGTTTGTCATCATATGCAGCGAAGGAATTAAGTGAATGGATTACAGATTTGTCGGAGGAGCTTGTACTAAAGGCACTTCAGATTGCCTATGAAAATAATAAGCGGACGCTTGCTTATGTGAAGGGGATTTTACGAGATTGGCATAGGAAAGGATATACGAAGCTCAGTGAAGTAGAGGGAGCGGCAGTTAAGTTTCGAAAGAAAGAGCCGTCGCTTCTTTATGAAACGGAGAAGTTTTTGGAGGAATGTGAAGAGTGGAAGAAGAATGTACCGTCTGAGGAAAAATTACAGAAGTTCTTGCAAGAGGATGGGTGGCAGCCGTGAGTGTTTAACATATCGAGGCGGAACAAATGGTATTAGAATATTTGCTTTTTGATAGCGAACTGATTGTGGTTTCCATAATGCTAATCAATCATTTGACTTGCAGAAAAATATATGGGTTTCTGATGAGGAGAAGTGGTGGGACTAAAAATCAGAAGATAATTACCTGTTTTTTACTAACTAGTGTATGAAGTGAATAAGGGAATAAAAAGAACACTTAAATTTTCAAAAAGTCCTGTTAAGGTAAATTATTAACATATTACCTTAACAGATATCAATTAAAAAGGTATTAGAAATTATACGTGTATTAAAAAAGTGGATATTGCTAATTCTGAAATAGTTTTATGAGCTATGATTGATTTTCAAATTTAAAGTTTTAGTAAGAGGCGATAACTTGAGTCGGAAATTGAAATTTGAAACTTTTAAATATTTTCTTGAATGCTATTTTAATGTAAGTGCGGATTATGATGAATTGGATAAAATTATTAAAGATTTTAACTTGGTTGAAAATATGGAGTATCGTAAAAAACTTCGGACAGAGTTAAAGCAAATTTTGCACCTAGAGAATTGGGATATGGTTTAGGGATTCGTTAAAAAATATGGTATGAGAAAGATGAATGAAGAGAAACTAAAATGGTTAATTCAGAGCGTTTTGGATAATTTAGAATTGAATTAAATATATTATAAAGTGATCAAAATTTGGCATCATCTTTTGCTAGCCTTTTTTATTTCGGAGTCAGAATATGAATATTTTCTAAAATACGAAACAGAGAAATTTGAGAAATTATTAGAAGAGAATCATGTGGATCCTTTTCATGTTAGCAGGGAACCTATAAATTGAGAGTTAGCTAGTTTCGATAAAAGTCTATTATGGTTTAAGCGAAATAGTACATTTTATAGAAAAGATAAATTAAAGAACCGAAAAAGCACTTTTCCAAGAGAATGAAAGGGGGGATAAGATGAATGAAAAAGTAACAGTATGGATTGGGAATTTTGAGAGTCACGATGAGCTTATAAACTATACGAATATTAAATATACGGAAGATGGAGATAGTATACCCTCTATATTCGAACGACATTTTAACTTAGGTTATTATGTTCGTGATTTAGTTGAAAAGAAATGGTTTGGCCAATCACCGGTAAATAATATTCAAGATTTATTGAGGGGCTTTTCATATTATGAACAATTTACTGAACAATTTGAGAACAGAAATTTTAATAAAGAATGTAATACAGCAATTCTAGTTTATAATTTTGAATATAACGCCAGAAAAACAAAGATTACATATAAAAATAACGAATTGGAGTGTATTGGTGTTGCTCAATATACTGTAATTTTTGATGATAGGTGGTAAAGACATTAGATTCAATGGAAGAATCGGAATATAATAAACACGAACAAGGACGGAAAGGGATAACTGAATGGAAATAATAAAAGAGTTGGAATTAACGAAATTCATGCAACGAGACAAAGTAGAAAAGGTGCCTAGTAAGATGTTTAGTGATGAGAGATTAAAAGAGTTTTGGAGTTATTATGATTTTTTAAGGCATACTACAATGAATTTAAATGGAAAAGAAGCGAAACATTCGATCATATATAGTACATATTATTGGTATACAAAATATAAGAAAAGATATTTTGAGATTTATGGATATGACGCGGGTATTGAACAAGAAGGGATTTGCTTATTAGAAGAACTTGAAAATGAGTTAGAAGACGGCGTAGATTGGAGCATTATACAGGGAATTGAAGAGAATCTCGTATTTTAGATCCTCTTTGTTTTTGAGTAAATTTAATTTTATGTGTGACTTAACTCATAAAATTGCATACCAATAACCCATAACTTTGCATCAAAATATCGTTTTTAAGGTCTAACATTACAAAATTCCCCTACAAAATAACCCATAAACTTGCAGAAAGTTTATTTTGTAGTCATTCATTTTGGGGTTTTTATGATAAAATTTACATATATATGGAAGGTGGAAGGCTATGAAAAAATTTTCTCGAACAGGAAAAATATTATTAGGTTTTGGAGCAATTCAAGTGTTTTGGGGACTTGTAATGCTTAATGTAATTAATGGAATTAATTTATTTGAGCATACAAGTGAAATGGTAAAATATAGTATTCTAATTACTGGAATAGTTTGTTGCATTGCATCTAACTTTTTTAAAGAACCTAAGAATTGTACTAATAAGTGAGTTAATGTTAACTTATTGGAAGCATAAACCTGCATTTTATGCAAAGTTATGCTTCCTGTTATATTATGCGTTAATTTGAATGAAAGTCACGATGCTTGCAAAAAAGATACAATGCTTCACTCATTTGGTATATTTTTTGAATTATTATATAATAATGACAACTTTAAGTCGTTAGGCTTATTTCAACTGCTAGCAGTAGCGAGCATTGGAACTTGTTGTTTATATAAACTAGCTCAATCACGTTAAAGTAGGAGGGGATTAAGTGATTACATTAAAACCGATGAATAAAGAAGAATTTCAACTATACATTTCTGGTGCAATTGAGAACTATGCAAAAAACAAAGTTACTTCAGGAAACTGGAGTGAAGATGAGGCAATCAATCTATCTAAAAAAGAATTTTCTAGACTGTTACCTAAAGATGAGAAATCTGAGCTGAATTACTTGTACTCTATTTTTCAAGACCAACAACTAGTCGGAATGATTTGGATTGCAAAAACATCAACTACAAATCCAGATCAAGGCTATATTTTTGATTTTATAATCTATGAGCCACACCGAGGAAAAGGGTATGGTAAGCAAGTAATGAAAGAAATTGAAATTATTGCTAAAGAATTAGGAATGAATAAAATTGGTCTTCATGTTTTTGGTCATAACACAGTTGCACGTGGGTTATATGAAAAGTTGGGTTATGAAATTACAAATATAAATATGATGAAGGTCATTTAAGAAAGATACTGGATAGTGTGTCAAAGTAACTTTATATACAATAGGTAGCTTGCATTGAATAATTTGAATCTGAAAATAATCAATCTTTTTTATAAAAACTTCTATCTAACTGAAATACAAAATGCTCATTACAAGGAGGGTAGTAGAGTTGGTTACCGTGAGTTTAGTAGTGCGTCATAATTCGAATTCTAATAAGTATCTCCCTTTGATTAGAAAAAAAACATCTAAATCGATAAGTGAAATCAAACAAAATATGAAAACAGAAAAGCCTGTAATGGAATGTAACTACAGTGATGCAGATCAATTGAAATCTTTGGTGAGATTTGCTGAGGAATTACTTTCAATGGGAGCAAGTATAAAACTTTATGAAGAGGAAGAATTGATTACACTTGAGATGGTAAGAAATTTAATTGAGACTATAGAAGGGGTTGCAAAAGACAGGGGGGCAATCGACAATGTAAAGTTTGGAGATGATTCTGATGAATAGTAGTCCCGAAATAAATAAAACTAGCAAATTTCATTTTGCTAGTTTTTATTTGTCTTTATTAATGTGAACGACAAATCGCGTGTAATTTCTCAGCAAATTCTTTATGATGACTTGTGTTATAGCCTCCATGATGTCCAGGGAATTCTACGATATCTGTTCCTAGTTGTTCTGTTAATGCGACTGCGCAGCGGTAAGCGAAAAAGTCCCGTGAATCACTTCCTCCTGCTGGAAGCACCTGCATCGATGAAGATTTTAATGCAGTTTGCAAGGCATCGATATCTAGTGAATGGTCGAGAACGCCTGGAATTTCATACTCAACGAAATACGTTGAATTACTAAGCATTCGCTTTGCTTGCACATCTTTCGGTTGTTTTTGATTGTTAGTGTCCGCTCGTGCATTTGATAATAACTTTATGACCTCTTTTTTATGATTTTTCTTAAGGTCTTCCATGAATTTTCTAGCCTGCACCTGCTCATCACCGAATAAAATTTGCAATAAGATGGGTTCGTGAGGGATTAGTAGCTTTATTTGCCTTGGGTGGCGTATGCACAGATCAAGTCCGATAACAGCACCAGAGCTGCTTCCAAATACGTATGCCGGTTCATGGGTCAGTTTAGTTAGCAGGTGGTGAGCATCGTCGCTATGTGTTTCCACGCAGTAATCTTCAGTTTGATTGGTAAGCTTACTGCGGGAATGGCCACGGCGGTCGTAGGTAACAACTGTATACCAATTAGCAAGATGATTAGCGACCTTAAGAAATTTATCAGCGTCACCACCACCGCCATGGATCATTAGAAGTACAGGTCCTTTTCCTCTGATTTCATAGTAAAGACTCGCTCCAGGCACTTGCAATGTTCCGTTCTTCACTACAGTCATTTGTGAAATCTCTCCTTTCTTCTCATCTATCATAAAAAAATGAAAAAGGGCTTCCATTTTTATCGCTTTTAACTATAATCGGTAGTCCTCTATACTTTATATGATTGGCAAATGTTATAAAATGCAGGAATTAACTAAGAAACAAAGTCACCATAGTTTACAGTTACGCTCAAATTGTTGTTTTGAAATCATGTGGGATTAAAAATACCTCAAAACTAAAATTTTATCTCTCCACAGTTATTTATGAGCATTTAATGTATGTTTCGCTTTTGGAACAACGAATTTCTTATATGAGATTTTTATTATAGTTGTATGTTTTGAAGATTAGTTATGGTGATATAGATATATTTTCCTATTCATACCTTATTTTTGGTAGAATAGAAAAAATAGGGTATGAAATGGAGTTGGGCATCGTGATTTATGATAAAGCAAAGTACTATTTTGATGATCTTCCAGAGGATTTGCCAATTGAACAAGCATATGTACATACTGGTATGTTTCTTGGATGGATTATTGAAAATCATTTATTTAGTAAAGCGTTTGAAGAAAAATCTCGAGATGATATTAATAAATTTAATCTTAGACAAATGACTGGCACGCAAATCTATATAAAATGGGGTGGTGTGCTTGCAGATGACATGTTAAATGATGAGGGTAATCAATTTGCAATGTATTACTTTAATAGTGATAATGATTGGAAATATCTATATGATTATAGGGATGTTTTTGTAGATGCAGGCGAGACACTTTATCATGCACAAGATACTTGGGAAAACTATTTTGAATTAAAAGAAGAGGTTGATTATAGCTATCTCAATTGGAAAAATAACATACGGAAACTGTAACAACGTATTATCGAAAAAATTTACCGCTTAAAGTTAAAGAAATAGAGGGAAATAACGATCTTTAAGATTAGTCGTTGTTTCCCTTTTGGTATAACCGTTTATTTTTTTAAAATAGGTTTTGTTTACATGTTAACAATATGTACATAGGGTAAAAACAGAAAATTAATAATATATTGACCTCTTTATAGTTCGTGCTATAAAATTGAAAGCGATAACAAACGTTTTCTTTAGAATGTTTTCCATGATCTTTTGATATCTAGAGATATAAGGAGGAATAAGTAAGTCTTTTTTTGATATTTAATGCAAACGTTTTCGTTGATTTCTTATCCCTTTCTACCTTTGATTTTTCTACCAAAAGATCATTGGAAATAAGTATAAACATTCAATATGGAGGTGGTATAAAAGCGATTTCTAGATTAACTTATGCAGTGTTACTCATAATGAATGGTTCATAATATTGTAAGAAAGGGTGAATGGAGTGTATATGACAAAAAGATTAATAAACAAGACGTTTTTATTACTTACTGTAATTGCTATGCTATTATCTGGTTTTTCTTTTCAGAGTGTACAAGCAGAATCAAATGCGAAAACAACGGAAATTATCATTCATTATAAGGAGAAGGTTGGAAATGCAAAGGATTGGAACCTTTGGATGTGGACCGAAAATGCGAGTGGCAGGTTCTATGAATTTACTGGGGAAGATGAGTTTGGTAAGTATGCTAAAGTAAAAATAGATGGTGATTATAATCGTGTTGGATTTATAGTTCGTACGAATGAATGGGAAAAAGACGGTGGTGATCGTTGGATTGAAAATATTAAGGATGGTCGTGCTGAAGTATGGGTTCTTTCGGGCGATGATAAAGTATATGATTCTAAGCCATCTTCTGAACTTGCTATTCAG
Organism: Bacillus sp. AFS023182; assembly: GCF_002560575.1. Lineage (NCBI taxonomy): Bacteria > Bacillati > Bacillota > Bacilli > Caryophanales > Bacillaceae > Bacillus > Bacillus sp. AFS023182. Next base: position 25,688 of record NZ_NTRO01000042.1, read on the forward strand.
AAAGCGACCATTGATAGCTTCAATGAAATCACTATGACTACCAATGTTCCATTCAATATTAAGGAGCATAAAATTGAAATTGACGGCGTTAACATTGAGAAAGTTAATCCTTATGACACAAATAATGGAGATATTACCAATAAGGTTAAAATCATTACAGAAAAGAATCTTGACTTGAAAAAAACATACAAAATCAAAATGGGAAATTCCATTGAAGCTAATACTGAAATTGGTAAAGTAATCCGTAGCGAGGAATTTGATCATTTATTTTATTATGATGGCAATGATTTAGGGAATATTTATACGCCACAGGAAACCAAGTTTCGTTTGTGGGCTCCCACTGCGAGCGAGGCAAAGTTGGTTACTTATAAAAAATGGAATGATGAAAAAGGTACTGAAATAAGCATGGATCAAGGTGAAAAAGGAACTTGGACTGCAAAACTTACAGGTGATCAAAAAGGTCTTTTTTATACATATAAGGTGAAGATTGGGGACAAATGGACTGAGGCCGTTGATCCATATGTGCGTGCTGCTTCTGTGAATGGTGATAAAGGTGCAGTCGTTGATTTAAAAGAAACAAATCCGAAAAATTGGAAGGGGAATAAAAAGCCGAAATTTAAAAACCCGGAAGATGCTATTATTTATGAGTTGCAAGTGCGTGATCTTTCCATTCAACCTGAAAGTGGTATTAAAAATAAAGGAAAATATCTTGGTGTAACAGAAAAAGGAACGAGGGGACCAGAAGGCGTAAAAACAGGTCTTGATCATATTAAAGATCTTGGTGTTACTCATGTTCAGTTTTTACCGATATTTGATTATGCTTCAGTAAATGAAGAAAAATTAAACGAACCACAATATAACTGGGGATATGATCCGAAAAATTACAACGTACCAGAAGGCTCATACTCTACTAATCCTTATGAGCCGACTGTTCGAATTACTGAATTAAAGCAGATGATTCAAACACTTCATGATAATAATCTTCGTGTTGTAATGGACGTTGTGTATAATCATATGTACAGTGCGGCTGAATCTAATTTCCACAAGTTAGTTCCAGGGTATTATTATCGTTACAATGAGGATGGCTCATTCGCAAATGGAACAGGTGTAGGGAATGATACAGCTTCTGAACGAAAGATGATGAGGAAATTTATGATAGATTCCGTCGTGTACTGGGCGAAAGAGTATAATTTAGATGGTTTCCGTTTTGATTTGATGGGTATTCATGATGTTGAAACAATGAATGCGATACGTAAAGCGGTTCATCAAATTGATCCTTCTATTATTCTTCATGGAGAAGGTTGGGATTTAAATACGCCTCTTGCGCCTGAGTTAAAGGCGAATCAAAAAAATGCGGAGAAAATGAACGGAATCGCTCATTTTAATGACGATATTCGTGACGGATTGAAAGGCAGCGTATTTGGAGATAAGGATAATGGTTTTGTGAACGGAATGCAAAACATGGAAGAACGCATAAAAAAAGGAATTACGGCTGGTCTTGATTATGATAAAAAGGTGTCTACTTATCAGGATCCTGAACAAGTACTGACATATGTTGAAGCACATGATAACCATACATTATGGGATAAGCTTGAGTTGACGAATCCTGGCGATAGTGAAGAAGTACGTAAACAAATGCATAAGTTGTCTTCTTCTATCATATTAACATCGCAAGGGGTTCCATTCTTGCATGCAGGGCAAGAGTTCATGCGTACAAAATATGGTGACCATAATAGCTACAAATCTCCTGATTCGATTAACCAGATGGATTGGGTGCGCCGTGCAGCATTTGATAAAGAAGTTGAGTATATGAAAGGGTTAATTGAGCTACGTAACAAGTATTCAGCTTTTCGCATGATAACTGCTGAACAAATTAAAAAACATGTAACGTTCATGGATGCGCCAAAAAATGTTGTAGCTTACACAATTGATAGCAAAGAAAATAAAAATGAATATTTTGTTGTAGCTCACAATGCAAATAGAGAAGCTATGGAAATAAATCTTCCATCAAAAGGTCCTTGGAAAGTGCTAGTAGATGGTGAACATGCAGGAAGTAAAGTGCTGTATGTATTCCATGATAATAAGATGAAGGTTCCTGCATTAAGTTCATTTGTTTTAAAAACAGAGAAACCGATTAAATAAGAATAGAGGATGTAAAAGGAAATCTTGCTTGAAACTAACATTACCTACATCACAGGAGTGCAAAAGGTTATTTAGTTATAGGCTATAAAGTAAAAGGTAGAAACACTCATACTCCTATTAATAAATTAAATCCGAATATGATAATATAAATCATGGAAAAAAGATGAAAAATTGTAGAAAATATACTAAACTGAAGAGGGGAAAGTTTTTATTAAACGGACAACATTTTAAGGGGAGTTTGAGATGAGTATAAAAGTAATAAGGGCAACAGGAATGATGGGCGGAGCTACAAGAGTAGCTTTAAAAGTAGATAATGAAGTGGTAATGAAATTAGAAAATAATGAAGAGTATACGCTTCCTTCTGATGTAAAAGAAGCAAAGCTAAAAGCAAATCAATTGTTTTTTGGAAGTAAAGAAAAGCAAGTGAAAAGTGGCGATATAGTCGAAATTAAGATTAATGGTCTAGCGATGTTATTGTGTATGGTATCGGTAATAGCAGTATTATTTGGTTCAAAGATTGATCCTAATGTTATTTGGTTTGGTGTAATTGGCTGTTTGGTAACGCTTGTCTATTCATTAAATAATTGGTTCACGTTAGAAGTTAAATAATAGGAAACAGCAGAGATATTATAAACTCTGCTGTTTTTTTACACCATAATTGTTTACATGTGTTTCGTATTCTAGTAACTAGTGAGTATCAATGTCTAAGATAGTGACTGACACCTGAGCAATGCCAGCACGAGCTGATTAGTCATACTTCCGAAAACACCCTAATAATCAGAGTCAAGAAAACCCATTAGTTCTTTGAATTTCATTAACTTTTGCCAATTAGAATAGGGCACTTCCATCCAATTAGCAATTTCGTCCCCTACGATTTCTCGAATTAGAGCAGGAATAATGTTATCAAACATCTCACCCAGAATTATCAAAACAATACCTGGAATTTTTATTTTATTCATATCAAATCTTGCTTTAGCAGAACATGTTCGAAAAAAGCTTATGTTAGATTTACGTAGAATCCCCATCATGATTGTTATTAATGAGTGTATACAAAATGAAGGGTTTGCCAAAGTATTCTATATTGCAACACAAAACGGTATTCAACAAGCATATCTACCATTTTTGGAATAACACGAGCTGCGTTTGGTAATTATACTAGACGCGGCTTTTCGTATTTTTTCTCATATTATCGTTGACTCTCCCTTAAGGGGAGACATTACTATTATAATAAGGCATTCGCAATAAAATACGAAATTAAATTATATTTATATAAAAGGGAGCTTGAAAATATGAATAAGGTAATATATAGAGATTTAGTCAAAGAAGATTACGAGTCTATTAAAAAATTGATTGGCGAAGCATTTGGCTTCAATGAAATCATAAAGGATAAAAAATTCTTAGATTCAGTATTAAACATCTATCTACAAAGTTGTATTTTAGGAAGTTCATTTAGCAAAGTAGCAGAAAGAAACAATAAGATTATTGGTGTTATTTTGGGCGATTCAACAAAAGACAAAAATCGTTTAAGAAAAGCTCATAATACGTTCAGTTATGCCTATAACATGCTTAAAATGTTCATAGCCAATAAGGAGAATAAACAATTCATGAAAGAATTTGTAAAAGTTCAAGATGCATATAAAGAACTTATCTATGGAAAAGAAGATGATTTTCAAGGTTGTATACAATTATTCATTGTATCGGGGGAATCCAGAGGTCTTGGAGTTGGAAAGACTCTAATGAACCATTTGTTTAATTATATGGAAAGTATGGATGTAAAATCTTTATATTTATATACAGATGCTAAATGTAACTATGGATTTTATGACAATCAAAACTTTGAACGTATAAATGAAAAGGAAATTTACTTTGATTCAATGAAGGCAAAATTTAATGTGTTTTTATACTGTTATGATTTTTAACTATTAGTAAAAACCGTATCTCTTATTTGTGATACGGTTTTCCGCTTTTTACTATCCAGCAAAGAGCCTTCTTGAGTATTATCGTAATCAACCTAATAAGTTATTCGCTTTTTATTTTTATGATTGGGTGGAACTTCTGTTTTTTAATTATTGTGCAGAGTAAAGGTTTATGCTGCTTTGGAACTACTCAGCATTGAAATGCCTAGATTCTTATGAGGACTAGTGTAACCACTGGTTGTTGTACGTGATTAATACTGTAGAAAAAAGGAGAAAACAATATGGAATGGGTTTATGAATTATTTCAGCAGTACGGCTACTATGTAGTACTTGTTGGAACACTGTTAGAATATATTGCATTTCCGTTCCCAGGAGAGCCAACACTAGCATATGCAGGCTTCTTGGCACATAAAGGAGATTTACAATTACCACTTTTAATTATTTTATCCTTTATTGGTACAAGTGTAGGGATGACAATTCAATACTTTTTAGGGAATAAACTTGGTATGCCTTTTATACAGAAATATGGGAAATATGTATTTTTAACACAAAGAAAAATTGGTTTAACGAGAATGTGGTTTGATAAATATGGATATTTCCTTATCTTTATTGGATTCTTCATCCCAGGTGTACGTCATTTTACTGGATACTTTGCAGGTATTATTAATTTACCGTTCCGTCGTTTTGCCATAACGATCTACGCCGGTGCTCTATTTTGGGTATCTTTCTTTTTAATTGGTGGCTATTGGTTAGGAGGAAAATCACATGTTATATTTGCGGTGCTCGGACAGCACATTGGGAAAATTATCTTCGGAGTGGTTATCATTGTAGCCATTACGCTAGGTATTCGTTTTCGAAAAAAATTAAAGCGTGTGTTTGTATAAAGTATAAATTAATACGAAATTCACTCTGATCAAAATCAAAAAGAATCATTTACCGAGTATTTGAAGGTAAAGTATAAGGGATGTCTATTGGTACTCTTGTCCATCATTATTTACAGTACTCCAACAGAAGTCCCCTTCCTCAAGTACGTGTAGGGCGTAGATCAGGAATCATTCAATGAAATTGTTGTACCGTATTTCCTCCTAATTGATAGAAAAATTCTAAATGAGTTTTAATCGAATTTTTTAAGTGAACTTTATTTCAAAGCTACAGTCAGAGCAACTTTTCCTTTATCAACACCTATTACAACTTTTCCTGCTCCAGATAGAATTAGAGTAGGGAATTGAATGAGATGTAATAGAGAAGTATGAACAGGAAATTTTGCTTTTTTCATCATTAATAACATTTTTTTGTCTATTGAAAATGAATCGCGTAGTATTTGTTGCGTGTACGGTTCATGTTTGTAAAATTTCATCATTAAATACCCGTTCCTACTCACCTTGTTCTTTTATTTATTATCAATAGAGAGAAAAGAAAGAAGATGATGCTGTTGGCTTCAATCGAAGTAGAATACGTAACATTGTTATGCCTTCTTCGTTATTGATGCGAATATAATTAAACTTATAAATGGCTTTGTTTAAAATGCATTGTAAGGAACTTTTGCTAGTATGATATAAGCCTCTCTAAGAAAAATGTCGAAATTAAGAGAAAATTGAATAATTTTGTCTTGTTATACGTTATGTTTAGTGTTAAACTCATAATACAAAGAAAGAGTAGCTGAAAATATCCTCCTTTAAATATAAAAAAGACTGAAAATTTAGTTTTTTATCTGATTGACATTACGCTTACTACTCTTTCTTTGTTTTATATAATATCTAGCATTATATACAAATAGTGAGGTGACTAAGATGTAATTATTAATTATTTGGTAGAAGTAGAGAACGTGTATTTTGTTATTCTGATGACACCTTTATTACTTAAGTGCACATGTATTACAGCTATTTATAAATGGCCTATATGCCATTGTACCGACCAAGCAATGTGAAATCTGGTTTTATGGAAATAAAGAAATAAGCAACTACAATTAATTATGAATCTTGTCGTCATGCTGAGAATTTAATTGAAGATCCGGTATAGCGAGATTTAACCAAGAAGTTTATACGTCATGTAAGTTGTGAATAAAATACGAAATTCATAAGCTGAGACAGATTGAGGATGTTACCGTTCATTTTCTTAAAAAGCATAAGCCAACGTAATTACAACCTGGAAAATGATTTGAAAGATTTACATGAGTAAACAAGGTTACTAGGGATTTGTAATTTTCACTATGTGAATCAAGGGTTCGGTAGGGGGGATGGCGCAAGCATTTAAGAATGATATTTCAGTGTATGTAGGAAGGAGTATAAAATAAGAAGTATATTCAAAATATCGTATTTATGTTTGGTTTCTTTAATTACAAAATCAGTTATAAAAGTTACAAAAGCTATTTTTATTTTCAAAGTAGTCATATATTACGGAGGAGAGCATAAAAAATGCCTTTAGGAGGGGGCAAAAGGTTCTGGTAAATAAAATTGTGAATCATTAAAAAGGTGCTATCAAACTTGGACATACTGATGTTATGAATCTGAAAACAATGGAAAGTAGTATGAATAAACCAATAGCATTGGGATGAAAACATTATTAATCAGGAATTTATGCTCACCATGAGATGGTAGATATGATACAACATAAGATTCCGAGACTTGATAGGGATGATGAAAAAATGTAATTTAGACAGTTACAATAATATCAACAATTGTTAAATTTGTAAATAGTAAACTTAGTGAAATTAGTGTTGCATTAGAAAAAATGAAGGTTAATGGAGAGCAGAGGAATCGTTTTAGAAACCTGTTTTCAAGTTTTTAAGTTTATAACAGTTAAAAAAGAAGAAATGTCATCATCCTATTAAGTCATTGTCATTACATATTCATATTAGAAGCCATCTAATAATAATTGATAGGAGAATGACATGATAAAAAGAGTAACTTCGATTTTTTCGATTTTAATGATTTTTATGTTTACTATAGGTCAGAGTTTGGTGCCTATAATAGTAAGTGCACAAGAATTAAATAAAACAGGGTTAGTTGATAGTTTTACATTCGATAAAAAGGAATTAAATTACGGAGAACGAACAGGAATAAGAGTAACGTTTAGTGATAAATCTGGAAATCAAATGAAAGCTGGAGACACACTAACACTAACGTTACCTTCAGAATTGCAAGGATATAGTAGGACCATTGCATTAAATAATGATGCAGGTGTTAATTTTGGTACTTGCCAGATAGCTACAACTAATGTGGTTTGTACATTTAATGATACAGTTGAGAAACTTCAAAACATTAGAGGGCATTTTAATTTTGAAATTAAAGCGACTAATAATGTAGGAACGGGACAAACCATAACAGTGGATACTAACTTAGGTACCAGTTTAGCAAATCAAACGGTAACTATTAAAGGTCCAAATGAAGGAACGAGTACAGTACCATTTGCCTACAAAACAGGTTCAATTAATCCAGAAACCCCAAATCAAGTGAACTGGGAGTTGAATGTAAATGGTAACAGTAACAAAGAACAGCTAAGTGATGATATTGTTTTGTCCGATATTTTACAAGCGGGTCAAACACTTAATCAGGATAGCGTTATCTTAATAATTGGAAATGAAAGTTTAACAGCTCAGCAGTTTAGGGATAAAGGTTACGGAACGATTACATTTAATGATAATTCTTTCGAGATTAGGGCTTATAAGGATCACGCAAGTGGTAAGATTCTTAGTATAAGATATAGCTCTACTATAACTGAAAGTGGAATGAACCAAGAGAATTTCTTTAATGATTTTACAGTTAAATATCAAATTCTAAATCAGCAACCGGAATCTTTTTCAAATACGGCTTGGGTTAAGAATATAAATGCGGGTGGCGGTGCCCAAGGTGATTTACCACCAAAAGGAACGTTAAGAATTGTTAAGCATATTGAAGGGAATACGGAAAAATTCATACCTGATGTCTCGTTTAAATTGTATACGGAATCGGGTCAGCAAATTGGAAATACTTATAAAACCGATGAAAAAGGTATTGTTGAGGTTCCTGATTTAGATCCAGGAAATTACTATGTGCAAGAGATTTCAGCTCCAAACTATGTAGATTTCGATCCTCAAGCGAAAGTAAACTTTACAATTGATAGAAATGCTGAAAAAGGTGTAAAGCTTATGGTTCCGAATAAGGTGAAAACTACATCTGTTTCAGGAACGAAGATATGGAATGACAACAACAATAAGTTTGGTAAACGCCCAGAAAGCATAACAGTTCAATTGCTTCAAAATGGTACAGAGTTGAAAACACAAGAAGTGAAAGCTGACCAAGCTGGAAACTGGAATTTTAGCTTCACGGATCTACCAAA
>NZ_NTRO01000043.1:0-226 GCF_002560575.1 Bacillus sp. AFS023182
CAAGCTGCACTTAAAATAATTATCTCACCCATTTAACATAGTCTGCTTTTTTAATCCAACCCCACGGTTTAGTTACATGTAACCAATCATTGTATCGGTTGTCTACATCCAATAGCACCCAACTCACAGTTCCAACTACTTTATCGTTTGTATTGGCACCTTCATGGATTTTTACATTCGCTGCATTGACGTAAATACCACCATTGCTTCTCTTACCATCATCATT